>NZ_JBITGE010000006.1:0-211785 GCF_044456785.1 Micromonospora sp. NPDC050795
CGGGCCTACCTGCGCCGACGCGGAATCAAGGCCTGCATCCCGAGCAAGAGCGACCAAGATGCCCACCGCCGCGCGAAAGGCTCCTGCGGTGGCCGGCCACCCGCCTTCAACCCTGAGACCTACCGCCGACGCCACGCCGTGGAGTGCGGCATCAACCAGCTCAAGCAACACCGCGCCATGGCCACCCGCTACGACAAACTGGCCGTCCGCTACGAAGCCACCCTGACCATCGCCGCCATCAACCAGTACCTCCGAGCTTTATGAAACACGGGCTAGGCACCACACCGAACGACGCTTCGGCCGTCGACCGCCTCCCGCGGTCGGCGGCCGTTTTCGTCGTTGCTCGCTGCCGTCGGCATCGACCGAGTCGAATGACCGGTCATAGGCCATCAATAGCCAACAAGTCGGGCGTCTTTCAGCGTTTTGCCAACATCTGTCGTAACCACGTCGTGTCCTTTCGGAACAACGTCGATACCTTGCCGAAATGAGTCGGCCTCGTTACAGTGACTCCACTCACACCTAGCTCCGACGCAGCTACTGGGCGTCAGGTCGTATCACTGCAGATCAGCGAAGGTCATTGGAGTCACCCGTTCCCGAAGGGATGGACAGATGTCCGTACCGCACTACCGAAAGGCTGCGGCGGTTGCGCTCGTGGCCGGCCTGGGGCTCAGCCTCACGGCATGCTCCACGAAGAGCGACGACAAGGGCTCGAACGCCAGCGGCAAGGTCACCATCACTGTCGACTGTCAGCCGGTCGGCGCTCAGAAGGAACTGCTGAAGAACTGGAACGACGACGTCGCCGAGTTCCAGAAGCAGAACCCGGACATCACCATCAAGAGCGTCAGCGTCGGCGAGCAGTGCAACAACCCGCCGGACTTCACCGCCCGCCTGGCCGGCGGCACCGTCACCGACGTGTTCTACGGGTACATGACCGATCTCCAGCAGGTGCTCGACTCCGGTCAGGCGATGGACATCAGCCAGTACGCCAACAAGGACACCGTCCCGACCTGGGACAGCGTCGACCCCGCGCTCAAGGAGGTCTTCACCGACGGCGGCAAGCTCTACGCCGTGCCGGTGAAGAACTACTCGATGGGTCTGGTCTACAACAAGGCCCTGTTCCAGCAGGCCGGGCTGGACGTGAACAGCCCGCCCAAGACCTGGGCCGAGGTCCGTGCCGCCGCCAAGAAGATCTCCGCGCTCGGCAACGGCATCGCCGGATACTCCGAGTACAGCGCCGGCAACACCGGCGGCTGGCACTTCACCTCCCTGCTCTACTCGCAGGGCGGCAAGGTGCTCAGCGAGGACGGCAAGAAGGCCGACTTCAACAACCCCATGGGCAAGCAGGTCCTGCAGAACCTCAAGGACATGCGGTACGGCGACAACAGCATGGGTGCCCGTCAGCTGCTTCAGTGGGGTGACCTGCTGACGAACGCCGGCGCGGGCAAGGTCGGCATGTTCATCGGCGCGCCGGACGCCACCCAGGCGATCGTCAGCCAGTTCCAGGGCAAGTTCCAGGACTGGGCGATGGCTCCGCTGCCCGGCCAGGACGGCGCGGCGAAGGGGACGCTCGGTGGTGGCGAGGGCTACTTCTTCAAGAAGGACCTCACTCCCGAGCAGGTCAAGGCCGGTCTGAAGTGGGTCGCGTACCAGAAGCTCACCCCGGGCAAGGGCCAGTTCGACTACGTCCGGGCCAAGCCGCAGAACTACCCGGTGGGTCTGCCCCAGCCGCTGCTCTTCGCCAACGGCAGTGACGCGCAGAAGCAGGAGCTGGAGCTGCGTAAGGCGAACGCGAACGTCGACACGACGAACTTCGCGCTCTTCGAGGCGACCCCGGTTCCGATCAAGGGTGAGCCGCGCAACGCCCAGGCCGTCTACGCGGTGCTCGATGCCGCGATGTCGGGTGTGCTGACCAACCCGAACTCGAACATCGACGCACTGCTCAAGACCGCCGAGGAGAAGGTCAACCAGCTCCTCGCCGCCGAGAGCTGACCGATCGTGTGGGGGCCGGTACGCCGACCCGGCCCCCACACTCCCCACCCCGCGCCGTCGACGTCACCGACTCACCCAGGAGTTGCCTTGGCGATCACCACCGTCCCGGAGACCCGCAGGAAACCGGGCCGCCCGCCGTCGCCGTACTCGGCGAGGCCGCAGCGCACCAGCCTCGGCCGCAAAGTACGGGACAACCTGACCGGTCACGCGTTCCTGATCGGCGCGGTGCTCTGCTTCGTCGTCTTCTCCTGGTACCCGATGATCCGCGGCATCGTCATGAGCTTCCAGCGGACCCGGCGCGGCGAGACCACCTGGGTGGGCTGGGACAACTACTCCCGCATCATCGCCGACCCGAGCTTCTGGACGGCCTGGCAGAACACCTTCTACTTCACGGTGCTCGCGCTCGCCCTCGGCTACGTGGTGCCGTTCTTCGTGGCGATCCTGCTCAACGAGTTCCGCCACGCCAAGGGGTACCTGCGGATCCTGGTCTACCTGCCGGTGATGCTGCCGCCGGCCTCGGCGCTGTTCCTCTTCAAGTTCTACGCGTACGACCCCAGCGAGGCCGGGCTCTTCAACGCGATCCTCAAGGCGCTGCACCTGCCCACCTCGCAGTGGATGCAGTCGCCCGAGATGACGATGCCGGCCATGGTCGTCGCGTCTACCTGGATGAACATGGGTGGCGCGGTGCTCATCTACCTGGCGTCGTTGCAGAACATCCCCGGTGAGCTCTACGAGGCCGCCGAGCTGGACGGCGCCGGGATCTGGCGGCGCATCGTGCACGTCACGATCCCGCAGACCCGGCTCATCCTCGCGCTCCTGGCGATGCTCCAGATCGTCGCCACGATGCAGCTCTTCATCGAGCCCCTGATCCTCGCCAACGGTGCGGGCGCGGAGGACTCCGCGACCTCGGTGGCGTACCTCATCTACCAGCACGGGTTCTTCCAGAACGACCTCAACGGCGCCGCCGCGCTGGGCGTGATCATGCTCGTGGTGCTGGCCGGCTTCTCCGCCGTGTACGTGCGGCTGACTGCGAAACAGGACTAGGACGGCGAGGAATGGCACAGGATTCCGGAACCCGGACCCTCATCTCCCACTCCCAGTTGAGCCGGGGGCGCGGCAAGGTCATCTACTGGACGCTGCTGGTCATCGTCGTGGCGGGGTTCACGCTCGTGTTCCTCGGCCCGCTCTACTGGATGGTCACCGGCGCGCTCAAGTCCGGCCAGGAGATCGCGCAGGCCCCACCCTCGCTGTTCCCGAAGGACCCGCAGCCGCAGAACTACATCGACGCCTGGAACAACCTGGCCCTCGCCAAGCTGCTGTTCAACACCTTCTACTACGCGATCGGCGCGGTGCTGTTCCAACTGGTCTTCGACAGCGCGGCGGCGTACTCGTTGTCCAAGCTCCGGCCGATCTTCGGCAACGCGATCCTCGGCCTGATGCTGGCGACGCTGATGATCCCGGCGATGGTCCTCATCGTGCCGCAGTACGTGACGGTGCTCGACCTGCCGATCCTGCACATCAACCTGCTGGACTCGCCGTTCGCCATCTGGCTGCCGATGGTCGCCAACGCGTTCAACATCTTCCTGCTGAAGCGGTTCTTCGACTCGATCCCCGAGGAGCTGATGGCCGCCGCCCTGATGGACGGGGCGTCGTCGCTGCGTACGCTCTGGTCGATCATCCTGCCGCTGTCGCGTCCCATCCTCGGCGTCGTCTCGATCTTCGCCGTGACGGCGGTGTGGAAGGACTTCCTCTGGCCGAAGCTGGTCATGCCCTCGCCCGAGACCCGGACGGTGAGCGTCGGCATCTACACCTTCGCCGGCGGCACACCGATGAACGTGGTGATCGCCGCGTCGGTCATCGCCGCGATCCCGACGGTCATCATCTTCCTGATCTTCCAACGGAACATCATGTCCGGTCTGACCACGGGCAGCATCAAGGGATAACCACCACCGCATCCTTCCGCGCGGCGAACAACGACCGTTCGCCCGACACATGACCAGGTCCGGCGGACCCGCCGACGTACTGACGCAGAAAGCAGGTGCTCGTGTCCACAGCTGACAGAAGTCCGTGGTGGCGTGGAGCCGTGATCTACCAGGTGTATCCCCGGAGCTTCGCCGACGGTAACGGCGACGGCATCGGAGACATCGCCGGCATCCGGTCCCGGCTGAACCACCTGTCCGCGCTCGGCGTCGACGCGATCTGGTTCAGCCCCTGGTACCCGTCCCCGATGGCGGACGCCGGCTACGACGTCTCCGACTACCGCGACATCGACCCGGTCTTCGGCACCCTGGCCGAGGTGGAGGCGCTGATCGCGGAGGCGCACGCGCTGGGCATCCGGACCATCGTCGACGTGGTGCCCAACCACTGCTCCGACGCGCACCCCTGGTTCCAGGCCGCGCTCGCCGGCGGACCCGGCGCGCCCGAACGGGACCTGTTCTGGTTCCGGCCCGGGCGGGGCCCCAACGGCGACGAGCGACCCACCGACTGGATCGGCGAGTTCGGCGGCGAGACCTGGACCCGCACCACCAACCCCGACGGCACCCCCGGCGACTGGTACCTGCACCTGTTCGCCCCCCAGCAGCCGGACTTCAACTGGGACCACCCCCGGGTGCGGGAGGAGTTCGAGGACATCCTGCGGTTCTGGTTCGACCGGGGCGTGGACGGCATCCGGATCGACTCGGCCGGGCTCCTGGTCAAGGACGGGACGCTGCCCGAGGTCCGCGAGGACGAGCCGCACCCGTTCCACGACCTCGACGGCGTGCACGACATCTACCGGGGCTGGCGTCGGGTCGCCGACGAGTACGCCGACCGGGCGCTGATCGGTGAGGTGTGGCTGCCGGACCGGCAGCGGTTCGCCAACTACCTGCGCCCGGACGAGCTGCACGCCGCGTTCAACTTCGACTTCCTCGGCTGCGCCTGGGACGCCGCGGCGCTGCGGGAGAGCATCGACGGGACGCTGAGCGCGCACGCGCCGGTCAACGCACCGGCCACCTGGGTGCTCTCGAACCACGACGTCACCCGGCACGTCACCCGCTACGGTCGCGCGGACACGCGGTTCAGCTTCGCCGCCAAGCGCGAGGGCACCCCCACCGACCTGGAGCTGGGCACCCGCCGGGCCCGCGCCGCCGCGCTGCTCTCGCTGTCGCTGCCCGGTGCCGCCTACGTCTACCAGGGCGAGGAACTGGGCCTCTACGAGGTCGAGGACATCCCGTACGCGATGCGCCAGGACCCCATGTGGGAGCGGTCCGGCCGGATCGACCCCGGTCGGGACGGCTGCCGCGTACCGCTGCCGTGGGCCGGGGACGAGCCGCCGTTCGAGTTCAGCCCCGAGGGTGCCGCGGCCCCGTGGCTGCCGCAGCCGGCCGACTGGAAGGAGCGGACGGCCAGCGCGCAGACCGGCGACTCGGCGTCGATGCTGGAGCTGTACCGGGCGGCGATCCAGGCCCGGAAGGCCGACCCGGCGCTCGGTGACGGCGAGCTGACCTGGCTGCCCGCACCGGACGGGGTGTTGGCGTTCAGCCGTGGCGGGGGCTTCACCTGCCTGGTCAACCTGTCCGCCGCGCCGGTGCCGATGCCAGCTCAGGGGGAGTTGCTGCTGGCCAGCGGGCCGCTCGACGACGGGTTGCTGCCGTCCGACACAGCGGTCTGGCTGCGTACCGCCGAACACACCGACGGGCCGCACGGGGCGGACGGCCCGGCCTGACCTGACTCTGCTCGCCGTGGTGCCGGCGGCCCGTCCCGGCCGCCGGCACCACGCCACCCAGGAAGGGAGAACGAGGGGGGACGCGCGACACCGCACCGACACGGGGGGATCTGGCCTGCCTGACGAAAGGGAGAGCGCAGCTCATGGCCATCCACACCACCGGCACCCCGCACCACCTTCGACACCCGACCAGGGCACTGTTGGCCGCCATCGCCGCCACCGTGCTCGCCGCCACCTCGGTGACCATCCTCGCGGTCACCGGCACCGCGACCCCGGCCTCGGCGGCGGGGTTGTCCCCCTTCGACATCCCCAACCGGGGCGCCACCGTGCCGTTCATCGAGCACGAGGCGGAGAAGGTCGCCCACAACGGCACGAAGATCGGCCCGGACCGGCGCTACGGCACGCTGCCGTCCGAGGCGTCCGGCCGGGAGGCGGTCACCCTGGACGCCGTCGGTGAGTACGTCGAGTTCACCCTCACCGCCCCGGCCAACGCTGTCACCTTCCGCTACAGCCTGCCGGACAACTCGGCCGGCACCGGCCGGGATGCCGCCATCGACCTGCGGGCCAACGGCAACCTGCTGAAGTCGGTCCCGGTGACGTCGAAGTACGGCTGGTACTACGGCGGATACCCGTTCAACAACAACCCGGGTGACACCAACCCGCACCACTTCTACGACGAGACCCGGGCGCTGTTCGGCAGCACCCAGCCGGCCGGAACGAAGATCCGGCTCCAGGTCTCCTCGACGGCGCAGTCGCCCACGTTCACCATCGACCTGGCCGACTTCGAGCTTGTCGCACCGATCGCCAAGCCCTCCGGTGTCATCGACGTGGTCACCGACTTCGGGGCAGATCCGAGCGGCGCGACCGACTCGACGGCGAAGTTCCAGGCGGCTGTCGACGCCGGCAAGGCGCAGGGCCGCGCGGTCTGGATCCCGACCGGCACCTTCACCCTCTGGGATCACGTGGTGGTCGACGGGGTGACTCTGCGCGGCGCGGGCCCCTGGTACTCGGTGCTCGGCGGCCGGCACCCCACCGAGCGGAACCGGTCCGTCGGCATCTACGGCAAGTACGTCCCCGGTGGCGGCTACACCGGCCCGGTCCGCTCGCACGAGGCGAACGGGCCCAGCCGCAACGTCACGCTGCGGGACTTCGCCATCATCGGCGACATCCGGGAACGGGTCGACGACGACCAGGTCAACGCCCTGGGCGGCGCGATGACCAACTCGGTGGTGGACAACCTCTGGCTGGAGAACACGAAGGTCGGGGCGTGGATGGACGGCCCGATGGACAACTTCACCATCCGCAACAGCCGGATCCTGGACCAGACCGCGGACGGGGTGAACTTCCACACCGGGGTGACGAACTCGACGGTGACGAACACGTTCGTCCGCAACACCGGTGACGACGCGTTGGCGATGTGGGCGCAGAGCGTCCCGAACGTCAACAACTCGTTCACCCACAACACCATCGGTGTGACCCTGCTGGCGAACCACCTGGTCAGCTACGGCGGCCGCGACATCAAGATCACCGACAACGTGACCGCCGACTCGCTGACCAACGGCGGTGGCATCCACGTCGCGAACCGCTACCCCGGTGTGCAGGGCGACACCGCGGTCCGAGGCACCTGGACGATCGCCCGGAACACGTTGATCCGCAACGGCAACTCGGACTACAACTGGAACTTCGGCGTCGGGGCGATCTGGTTCTCCGCCCTCAACGAGTCGTTCCAGCAGGCCACCATCAACATCACCGACACCGACATCCTGGACAGCTCGTACGCGGCGCTGCACTGGATCGAGGGTCAGACCAGCGGCATCAACCTCTCCAACGTGCGGATCGACGGCGCCGGCACGTACGCGCTGCAGGTGCAGGCACCCAGCCAGGTGTCCTTCACCAACGTGCGGGCCACCAACATCGCGCAGAGCAACCCCATGCACAACTGCGTGGGCGGTGGCTTCCAGATCACCCAGGGCTCCGGCAACTCCGGCTGGTACACCCCGACCCCGTACTGCGGCCCGTGGCCGGACCCCCAGTGGGGTGGCGGACCCACCTCGCCGCCGCCCACCACGACCCCGCCCCCGACCACGACGCCGCCGACCACCCCACCGCCCACCACGCCACCCCCGACCAGCGGGAACCTGGCGTTGGGCCGGTCGACGACCGCCACCAGCACCAACCAGAGCTACACGGCCGCCAACGTGGTGGACGGCAACGCGTCGACGTACTGGGAGAGCGCCAACAACGCCTTCCCCCAGTCGGTGACCATCGACCTGGGTGCGTCCCGGTCGGTCGACCGGGTGGCGCTCAAGCTGCCCAGCGGCTGGGAGCAACGCACCCAGACCCTGTCGGTGCTCGGCTCCACCGACGGCTCGTCGTACACCACACTGGCGTCCTCCGCAGGCCGGGTCTTCGCCCCCGGCTCGGGCAACACGGTGTCGATCGGGCTGCCCTCCGGTGACCGCCGCTACATCCGGGTCACCGTCACCGGCAACAGCGGCTGGCCGGCCGCGCAACTCTCCGAGGTCGAGGTGTACGGCGGCACTCAGACCACCCCGCCGCCGACGACACCGCCCCCGACCACGCCGCCCCCGACCACGCCGCCGCCCAGCGGCAACCTCGCGGCCGGACGGTCGATCACCGAGACCAGCCACTCCGACGTGTACGCCGCCCCCAACGCGGTGGACGGCAACGCGAACACCTACTGGGAGAGCGCCAACAACGCGTTCCCGCAGTCGCTGACGGTGGACCTGGGCGCCGACCGGTCGGTGTCCCGGGTCGTGCTGAAGCTCCCACCCTCGTCGGCCTGGCAGACGCGTACGCAGACGCTGGCGGTGCTCGGCTCCACGAACGGCTCGACGTTCAGCACGCTCAAGGCGTCCGCCGGCTACAGCTTCAACCCGGCCAGCGGCAACACGGTCACCGTGACCTTCACGGCGACCACCCAGCGGTACCTGCGGCTGACCGTCACCGGCAACAGCGGCTGGCCAGCCGGCCGGCTCAGCGAGTTCGAGATCTACTCCAGCTAGGTCGGATGCCCCCGCCCGAACCGGGCGGGGGCACCCGGTCCGGGCGTCCCGGCGCAACGCCGCGCCGGCCGTCCAACCCGTCCCACCCAGCACCGTCCCCCACCTGTCGCGGAACGACGGGCGTACCCCTGCACCCGTCACCGGGCAACGCACCCACACCCACCCCCGAAAGAGGTGTAGCGACCCCATGTCCAGTAACGGCACCAGACGAGGCACGCCGCCAACCGGCGCGCACAATCCCGTCTCCCGCACGGGCCACCGACGTCTGCTCGCCGGCGTACTCGCCGGCGTGCTCCTCGCCACCGCCCCGGTCGTCACCCCCATGGCGAGCGCGGCACCGGCGGCCGACCCGTCCGCAGCGGCCGCCCGCGTGGCCATGCTCGCCGGGCTCTCCGCCACCATGACCGCCAGCAGCTACAACCAGAACTACGTGGCGGGCAACGCCAACGACGGCAACGCCTCGACCTACTGGGAGAGCGCCAACAACGCGTTCCCGCAGTGGATCCAGGCCGACCTGGGCGCCACTGTCAGCGTGGACCGGGTGGTGCTCAAGCTGCCACCCGCGTCGGACTGGCAGACCCGTACGCAGACGCTGTCGGTCCTGGGCTCGACGAACGGCTCTTCCTTCACCACCCTGAAGGCGTCCGCCGGCTACACCTTCAACCCGAGCAGCGGCAACACCGCGACCGTCAGCTTCACCGCCGCCAGCACCCGCTACGTACGCGTGCAGGTCACCGGCAACACCGGTTGGCCGGCAGCCCAGCTGTCCGAGGTCGAGGTGTACGGCGCGACCGGCAGCACCGACACCCAGGCGCCCAGCGTGCCGGGCAACCTGGCGTACACCCAGCCGGCCAGCGGGCAGATCCGGCTCGCCTGGTCGGCGTCGACCGACAACGTCGGGGTGACCGGCTACGACGTCTACGCCAACGGTGCGTTGCGTGGCAGCGTCAGCGGTTCGACGCTCACGTACACCGACAGCCAGGCGGACAGCGCCACGGTGTCGTACTACGTGCGGGCCAAGGACGCCGCCGGCAACCAGTCGGCGAACAGCAACACCGTGACCCGGACCGGCACCGGCAACCCGCCGACCGGCTCCAACCTGGCGATCGGCAAGCCGATCAGCGCCTCCGGGTTCGTGCACACGTTCGTTGCCACGAACGCCAACGACAACAACGTGGCCACCTACTGGGAGGGCAACGGCAACCCGAGCACGCTGACCGTGCAGCTCGGCGCGAACGCCACCCTCAGCCAGGTCGTCGTGAAGCTCAACCCGGACTCGGCGTGGGGCGCGCGTACCCAGAACATCACGGTGCTCGGCCGGGACCAGGGCTCGTCGAGCTTCACCACCCTGGTCGGCGCGGCGAACTACAGCTTCAACCCGGGCAGCGGCAACACGGTGACCATCCCGGTCTCCGGCGCGGCGGCCGACGTACGGCTCTCGATCGCCTCGAACACCGGTGCCCCGGCCGGTCAGGTGGCCGAGTTCCAGGTCTTCGGCACCCCGGCCCCGAACCCGGACCTGACCGTGACCGGCATGTCGTTCAGCCCGTCCGCACCGGTGGAGACCAGCACCATCACGCTCTCCGCGACGGTACGTAACGCGGGCTCGGCGGCCTCCGGCGCGACCAACGTCAACTTCTACCTGGGCTCCACCCGGGTGGGCACGGCCTCGGTCGGCGGTCTCGCGGCCGGTGCCTCCACCACTGTCAGCGCCAGCATCGGCACCCGGGACTCGGGCAGCTACCCGCTCAGCGCCAAGGTCGACGAGTCGAACACGGTCGTCGAGCAGGACGACACCAACAACAGCTACACCAACCCCAGCCCGCTGGTCGTCGCCGCGGTCGCCAGCTCCGACCTGGTCGCCTCGGCGGTCGCCTGGTCGCCGGGCAACCCGTCGGCGGGCAACACGGTCACCTTCTCCGTGTCCGTCCGCAACGCCGGCAACCAGGCTTCCGCCTCCGGTGCGCACGGCATCACCCTGACCGTGCTCAACGAGTCCGGCACCGTGGTCCGTACCCTGACCGGCTCCTACTCCGGCGTGATCAACGCCGGTGCCACGGTCGGCCCGATCAGCCTGGGCACCTGGACCGCCGCGAACGGCAAGTACACCGTCCGGGTGGTGCTCGCCGTGGACGGCAACGAGCTGCCGGTGAAGCAGGCCAACAACACCAGTGACCGGCCGCTCTTCGTCGGTCGCGGTGCCAACATGCCGTACGACATGTACGAGGCCGAGGACGGCGTCGTCGGCGGCGGCGCGGCGGTCGTCGGACCGAACCGGGAGATCGGCGACCTGGCCGGCGAGGCGTCCGGTCGGCGGGCGGTAACCCTCAACTCGACCGGCAGCTACGTCGAGTTCACCACCCGGGCCAGCACCAACACGCTGGTCACCCGCTTCTCCATCCCGGATGCGCCGGGCGGCGGTGGGATCAACTCGACCCTGAACGTCTACGTCAACGGCACTTTCCACAAGGCCATCGACCTGACGTCCCGGTACGCCTGGCTCTACGGCAGCGAGGCCAGCCCGGGCAACTCACCGAGCGCGGGCGGACCGCGGCACATCTACGACGAAGCCAACGTCATGCTCAACTCCACCGTCCCGGCCGGCAGCAAGATCCGTCTTCAGAAGGACCCGGCCAACACCACCACGTACGCCATCGACTTCATCAACACGGAGCAGGTGGCGCCGATCGCCAACCCGGACTCCTCCCGCTACACCACGCCGGCCGGCTTCACCCATCAGGACGTGCAGAACGCCCTGGACCGGGTGCGGATGGACACCACCGGCAACCTGGTCGGGGTGTACCTGCCGGCTGGTAACTACTCCACCTCGTCCAAGTTCCAGGTGTACGGCAAGGCCGTCCAGGTGACCGGCGCCGGCCCCTGGTACACCCGGTTCAACGCTCCGTCGGGCCAGGACAACACCGACATCGGCTTCCGGGCCGAGAACTCGGCGGCGAACTCCTCCTTCAAGAACTTCGCCTACTTCGGCAACTACACCTCCCGGATCGACGGTCCGGGCAAGGTGTTCGACTTCGCCAACGTGTCGAACATCGTGATCGACAACATTTGGAACGAGCACATGGTGTGCCTCTACTGGGGCGCGAACACCGACTACATGACGATCAAGAACTCCCGGATCCGGAACATGTTCGCCGACGGCATCAACATGACTAACGGGAGCACCAACAACCTGGTCAGCAACAACGACGCCCGGGCCACCGGCGACGACAGCTTCGCGCTGTTCTCGGCCATCGACGCGGGCGGCGCCGACATGAAGGACAACATCTACGAGAACCTGACCTCGACCCTGACCTGGCGGGCCGCCGGTGTCGCCGTGTACGGCGGCTACGGCAACACGTTCCGCAACATCTACATCGCGGACACCCTGGTCTACTCGGGCATCACCATCAGCTCGCTCGACTTCGGCTACCCGATGAACGGCTTCGGTGCCAACCCGCCGACCCGGTTCGAGAACATCTCGATCGTTCGGGCCGGTGGGCACTTCTGGGGTGGGCAGACCTTCCCGGCGATCTGGGTCTTCTCCGCCTCGAAGGTGTTCCAGGGCATCAGGGTCAGCGATGTCGACATCATCGATCCGACCTACAGCGGCATCATGTTCCAGACCAACTATGTCGGTGGGCAGCCGCAGAACCCGATCACCGACACGGTCTTCACGAACGTCTCGATCAGCGGTGCCCGGAAGAGCGGGGACGCCTACGACGCGAAGTCCGGCTTCGCCATCTGGGCGAACCCCATGCCGGAGGCGGGGCAGGGGCCGGCCGTCGGGTCGGTCACCTTCAACAACCTCCGGTTGAGCAACAACGCGGTGGACATCCAGAACCCCACCTCGACGTTCACCATCGTCCGTAACTGATTCACCCGGTAGCCGACGCCGTCGGGGGGACCCACCCTCCCGGCGGCGTCGCGCCGTGTCGGCCCTCGCCCGCGGCGAACCGGGCCGCGCCGGCCGCCGCGTCAGTGGCCAGCGAGTCCATCCCGTACGCCAACTCGGTCGCCAACGCTTCCGGCTCGGGTCGTCCCGCACCGGCCAATAGCGCGGCGCGGTCGTTGCGCAGGCAGGTCTGCGGATGCCGGGCGATCGCCGCCGCCAACTCCTCGGCCGCGGCCCGCGCCTGGCCGGGTGGCACCAACCGATTGACCAACCCCATCGTGTACGCCTCGTCGGCCGGCACCGGCCGGCCGGTGAGGATCAGGTCCATGGCCCGGCTCTCGCCGATCAACCGGGGCAGCCGGACGGTGCCACCGTCGATCAGCGGCACTCCCCAGCGGCGACAGAAGACCCCGAGTGTCGCGTCGGACTCGGCGACCCGTAGGTCACACCAGAGCGCCAGTTCCAGCCCGCCCGCCACCGCGTACCCGGAGATCGCCGCGATCACCGGCTTGCTGAGCGTCATCCGGGTCGGGCCCATCGGGCCGTCCCCCTCGGGCTCGACCCGGTTGCCGCTCGGTGTGCCGATCGCCTTCAGGTCGGCGCCGGCGCAGAACGTCCCACCGGCGCCCCAGAGCACCGCCACCAACGCATCCGGATCAGCCTCGAAGGCCCGAAACGCGTCCGCCAGCGCCCGAGCCGTAGGACCCTCCACGGCGTTCCGAGCGTCCGCCCGGTCCAGCACCACTGTGGTGACCGCCCCGACCCGCTCCACCCGTACACCCATCCCGCCAGCATGCCGGCCCGGCCCCACCCCCACAATCCCCGTCGATCTTGCACTTTGGGATGTCGATTCGCCCCTTGTGAACCAGATTCTGTGAGCACAAACTGCAAGATCGACGGCGTGGGTGATGTGGCAGGTTTGTCGCCGCTGGCCGGTTTGCGACGGCGAACGCCGGGAAGTCGGTACTCGTGCGAGCACTTTTGACGAAGGTTGAGCAGGACTCCCGGCTGGACCGTGCGGGTGACCGGTTGCAGAAGGTCGTCCTGGGGACGCTACGTCCACGTCGGCTGCGCGACCTGCTGCACGGCGTAACCCTCGGGCATCCGCTGCACCCGGCGATGGTGCAGGTGCCGGTCGGCGCGTGGATCAGCGCCGCGGTGCTGGACCTCATGCCCGGGCAGCGCCGGCCCGCCACGGTGCTGGTCGGTCTGGGCACCGTCAGCGCCCTGCCGGCCGCCGTCGCCGGTCTGAACGACTGGGCGGCACTCGCCCGGGACCAGCGCCGGGTCGGCCTGGTGCACGCCGCCGCCAACACCGTCGGCATGACGCTCTACGCCGGCTCGCTGGCCGCCCGGCTGTCCGGCCGCCACGGATTGGGCCGCGCCCTCGGCTTCCTCGGGCTCTCCACGGTGAGCCTCGGCGCGTACATCGGGGGTCACCTGGCGTACAAGCAGGGGGCCCAGGTCAACCAGAGCGTCTCCGAGCTGCACCGGATGACCGATGGCTGGCACTCACTGGCCGACATGGCGACGCTGCCGCAACGCACCCTGATCACCCGAGAGGTGGACGACGACATCTCGGTGATCCTCTACCGGCACGGTGACGAGGTGACCGTGATGTTGGAGCGCTGCCCGCACCAGAGCGGGCCGCTCGGCGAGGGTGAGGTGCAGGAGATCGACGGCCACGCCTGCGTGGTCTGCCCGTGGCACGGCAGCGCCTTCCGGCTCAACGGCGGTGAGGTCGTACAGGGGCCCTCCGGCAACGACCAGCAGACCCTGCCCACCCGGATCCAGAACGGCGTGCTCCAGACCCGCCTGCCCTGACCCAGTTGCGCTGGCCCGCCCGCGCTGTGGCCTGGCGCTGGCCCGCCCGCGTCGCGGCCTGGTCCGGGCGCCTCCGGCGTCGGGATGCCTCACCTCACGCAGATGCTCCGCGCCCCAGTGCGGTAACTCCTTCGACGCTGATGTCTGTGAGTCATCATGATGACTCACAGACATCACGCTCTCCGGGACGTCGCCCCGGCCGCCCCCCGCCAGGGCGGCGTGACCAGACCGCCTCGGGCGCGATCGGCGCGACGTGGAGAAATCAGTCCAGCGTAGGGCGGCCAGCTGGTTTCTAGGCGCGGTGTAGGGTCCGGGCGGACGCCGCCGACCGGGGTGGCCAGCCGCGTCGCAGGCGTGGCGTGCGGGTCGCGTCGCAGGCGTAGCGTGCGGATCGCGTCGCAGGCGTAGCGTGCGGATCGCGTCGCAGGCGTAGCGTGCGGATCGCGTCGCAGGCGTGGCGTGCCGGCCGCTCAGGTCCGACGGTGTCGGCCGACCGGCGGACCGTCCGGTACCGAGTCCAGGCCGTGCCCGCCGTCGAATAGCCCGCCCTCGCCGCCAGCGCCGGCCCAGCCCTGGTCGCCACCCCAGCCCGCAGGGCCGGTGGCCGTCATTCCGCCGCCGTGGGGTGCCGTGCCGCCGGAAAGTGCCATCCCGCTGCCCGGGAACGCCGTGCTGCCGGGGTAAGCCATTCCGCTGCCGGCGGGTGCCACTTCGCTGCCGCCGGGCATCGTCCCACTGCCGGCAGGTGCGACCCCGATGCTGCCGGGCGTCACCCCACTGCCGGGCGTCACCCCACTGCCGGGCGTCACCCCACTGCCCAGAGGTGCGACCCCACTGCCGACAGGCGTCGTCCCGCCGCCGCGAGGTGCGAAGTCGCCTCCGCCCGGTGCCGCGCCGCCGTGCGGTGTCGCCGGGCCTTCGATGGCCGCGGCCGCCCGGCTGGCAGCCCAGGCGGCACCGCTACCGGCCGCCCCACCACCGCCACGCCGGCCTGCGCCACTGCCTTGGCCCGCGCCACTGCCACCCTGGCCCGAGCCACTGCTGCGGCCCGTGCCTGCACTGCTGCGGCCCGTGCCTGCACCGTTTCGGCCCGCGCTGCGGCGTGATGTGCGGGAGGACGCGGCCAGTCGGGGAGACGCCCCGGCGGTGGCTGGACGACGGCGCAGCCCCAGGACTGCGCCGATCTGAGCGCCGACGATGCTCGCAACGGCCAGTACGGCAGAGACCGCCAGCGGGCGGTTCACCCGATCGGCGGGACCGACCCGGGCTGCACCGACCGTCATCGCTGGTGGTTGGCCCGCTGACTCCGTACCGCTGGGTGGTGCCGGGGCCACCCGCGGCGGTGCGGCCCGCTCGGGTGCCGGCCGGGGCGCGGGCGGCTTCGGTGCCGCGGCCCTGTCGACGAGCCGACCGGTGGCGTGCTGCCGGGACCCCTGGTCGGCGGCCTCCGTGGGCAGTCGGAGCAGTTGGCCGGGGCGGATCCGGTCCGGGTCGTCGAGCTTGTTCAGCTTGGCGAGCTGTCGGTAGTCGTCGAACTCGTCCAGGTACCGTTCGGCCACCTCCCCGAGGTAGTCGCCCCGGGCCACCCGGTACACCGGCGCTGCCGTGTCTGGTGTCGTCGCGGCTCGGCTCGGCGCGGCCAGGGTGGTGACGGACGTTGCGCTCGGACTCGCGTACACCGGAGTGCTGTAGACCGCTGCGGCGCTGGCGGCGGCCGGGCTGGCGACCAGGATCAGCGCGACCGAGCCGACCAGCGCGGCGGCGGCCTTCTGCTGGCGGCCCATCCCGGGCAGCTTCGGCGCCGGCCGGCGCAGGGTCTGTGCGCCCAGTTCGACGACGACGGAGAAGGCGAACGTGGCCCAGCCGAACCACCCGGCCAGGGCCAGCGCCCGCAGGAAGAGCTGACCGTCGTCCCGGCTGGTCAGCGCGGTGCCCACCTCGCTGATCGTGGGGAGGTGATCGGGCAGCGGGTTACCGGCGAAGGCCAGCAGCGCGATCGGAGCGCCGACCAGCAGCACCAGGAGCACGGCCAGCGCGCCGATGCCGGTGAGGATCCGTCCGGTCCGCCGTACGACGGACCCACCCGATACGGGCATGGCTGCCTTCCTTCCTACGGTGTTGCGGTGATGGCACGCGCGGTCGCCTCGCCGGTGACGGTGACCGTCTTCTGCTGGATGAACGGCCCGATCATGGAGCGCTGGTAGGTGATGGAGACGGTCACCTGGATCAGGGTCTCGCCGTCGACGTCGGGGAAGTTCACGGTGTGGCCTGCGGTTTTCACGGCGTTCAGGTAGCTGGCCACCGCCTTGCGCGCCTCCGGCTCGTCGATCCGCTTCGGCCCGCCCTCGATGGCGGTGGCCCGGTCGATGGCCTGACCGCCGGCTCGGGCCGCCTCGGCGGCCAGGTTCTGGGCGTGTTGCAGGGTGCGGAGCTGCCCGGCGGCGTCGAAGGAGAGGCCGATGATGGCCAGTACGCCGATCATCGTCAAAGCGAGGAAGATGCTCACCCGGCCGTTCTCACCTGTCCGAGAGGGCCGGGCCGCCGACGTGGTCGCCGTCATTGCCGACTCCGGTAACGGTCAAGTGGGGACGTGAACTCCGCGGTGATCAGCCGATCACTCTTCATTCCGGGCAGGATGCCGAGTGTGATGTCCTTGAAGGACACCAAGCAGCTGATCTTCACCGTCACGGTGGCGTTCGACCCGACCGAGCTGCTGAAGGCATCGTCGAAGCTGGAGTCGTTGCCGGGCGACTTGCCGGTGAACGTCGGGTCCAGGTCGTTGGCGCAGGCCAGGCCATGCCAGTCCAGCTGGTCCTGGGCGGCTTCCAGCGCATTCTCCCGGGCGGTGTCGGCATTCCGGGAGATCGAGGCGGCCCGGGCGGCGTCGTGCGCGGCGGTCTGGAGCGTCTCCGCTGCCACGGCGCTGCGCCCGACCACGCCGGCCAGCACCATCAGCGCGATGAACGCGGGCGCGAGGACCGCCACCTCGATGGAGACCGAGCCCCGCTCGGCGGTACGGGTCATGGCGGGGTCACCCTCTCCACCGTCCCGTGGGCGGTCTGCTGAATTGCGAAGTCGACGCCTGGCACCACGGACAGGGACCGGCCGCTGACCGTGCAGGTCACGTCGGTCGTGGTGGTCTCGCAGGTCGGCCCGGCCTTCTCCCAGCCCACCAGCCAGCCGCCGGCGCCCTTCAGGAAGCGGGAGGCGCTCTCCACCCCGGCACCGTTGCCCGCCTGGTACGTCCGCTGCGCGTTGACGCCACTCTGCGCGGCGTTCAACGCGGTGGAGCGGGCGAGGAAGACGGCCGCGACCTGGATCGAGGCGAAGAGCAGCACCAGGATCAGCGGCATCATCACGGCGAGTTCCACCGGGTTCGCGCCCCGCTCGCGGTCGCCGGCCGCGAGGCGGCGCCGGGCGGCGGTGACCGCTCGGCTCCACCTCGGGTACGCGGCTCGACGCACGTCGGCTACTTCGGGTCCGTGTGGTTCGGGATGCCGGTCATCCAGTTGTTGGCCTTGGCCAGGGCCAGGGTGGTGACGGCCATGGCGACGACGACCAGACCGGCGATGATCACCGCCGTGGGCACCGGGCTGTCGCCCCGCTCGCTGTCGCGGCGCAGCTCGGCCAGGCGCGTCGTCACCACGACGTGCAGATAGCTGAGGATGGACATTGCGTACTCCTTCGGGGATGGGGTCACACACGGGCGATGAACGGAAAGAGGACGAACCCGAGCAGCACGAAGACGAGCAGCGCGCCCGGGATGTCGAGCTTGCTGGTCACCCCCTCGGCGCGGGCGAGGTTGTCGGTGCGGATCTGGTCGCGCAGCGAGTCGGCCCGGCTGCGCAGCGTCTCGTGCACCTGCGCGCCCTCGCTGCCGGAGGAGCGCATGATCGCGCCGACGTCGCCCAACTCGGGAATGCCGATCCGGTCGGCGAGGTCGCGCAGTTCGTCCCAGGGCGCGTGCATCTGCATCTGGGCGATCCGCAGCGACTCCTGGAGCCGGTCGAACACCCAGCCGTCGCAGACCGCAGCCGCCCGCTCCAGCGACTGCACCGGCCCGTGCGCCGCGGAGAGCTGCAACGCCACCAGGTCGAGGTAGGTGCAGACCGCCTGGCGGAATTCGTCGCGGGCGGCGGCAGCCTTGGTCAGTACGGCGCGGTGCGCCAGCAGGGCGGCCAGCAACGCCAGGCCGAGGCTGCCCAGCACCGGCACCACCAGCGGGAACGGGATGCCGAGCGCCCACAGCGCCACCCCGAGCACTGTCGGTGTGGCCAACCCGATCAGCGCGGAGAGCAACACCGACAACGCGTACTGCTCGGGCGTCTGACCGATCAGGGCGAGCTGCATCTGCGGCGGCCGCAACCAGCGGGATATCCCGGTCAGCCAGTCGAGTCGCCGGGCCGCGGGCGTGGACACCCGTCCGGTGCCCGGCGGCTGATGCAGTCGGCGCAGCGCAGGCCCGAGCGCCGGTGTCGCCGGCACCAGTTCCCGGACCACCATGAACACACCCAGACCGATCCCGGCGCCACCGCAGACCGCGAGGGCGAACTGCCAGTTCACGATCATGCGATCACCTCGCTCGGGTTGGGTGCCGGCAGGAACCGGGCCGGCCGTTGCGGCTGGCTCATCGACCGCACCCAGGCCAGCAGGCCGATGAAGGCGGCGCCGAGGGCGGCCATCACCAGCTGACCCACCGGTGTGCCGTACGGCCTGATGTACTCGGTGTTGATCAGCCCGTACGCCAGGGTCGCCAGCGTCATCCCGGTGAGGAAGCGGACCGCGAACCGGGGCTGGGTGCGCTTGGCCTCGATCTCCCGCCGGGTGGCCACCTCCGCGGACGCCGCGCCGGCGATCGAGCCGAGCACGTCACCCAGCCGCTCCCCCCGGTCCGACAGGTGCAGGATCAGCGCCGCGACCACCTGGTCGCAGACCGGGTCGGCGATCTCGTCGGCGAACGCCAGCAGCGCGGAGCGGGCCATCCAGCCGGCCTGGAGGCGGGCCGCGAGCAGCCGTACCTCGTCCTCGACACCGGGTGGCACGCTGCCGATCGTGCCGATGATCGCCTGCTGGAGGCCCTGCCCGGTGCCGGAGACGTCCTTGAGCCGGCGGGTCCACTCGCCGACCGCCTCGATCCGGGCGATGGCCCGCTGTTCGGCCTTTCCCACCCCGAACAGCCACGGGGTGCCGGGCACCGCCACCGCCACCAGCAGGCCCACCACCGGCAACCCGGTCAGCAGGAACGCCAACGCGCCGGCGACCAGCGCGGCGACCAGCAGCGCCTGATAGGCCCGCTGCTCGGTCGGCGTGCTGCCCGGCCCGCGCCACAGTCGGCTCAGCCCCGGCCCGCTGCCCGGCCCTGGCCCGGGGGGTCGACGGGTGCCGACCAGGGCGACCACGGCCAGCAGCAGCCCGGCCACACAGGCGGCGCCGGAGACCACCGCGATCAACTCCAGGCTGTCGAACATCAGGTCACCGCCGGGCCAGTCGGGTCTGCCGAGGCCGCCGCCAGGCACCAGCACCGGCCTCGACCCACCGGGTCAGGAGCCGCGCGTCGTAACCCACCCGTAGCAACTGGTCGCGGACCCGCTCCGGCAGGTGCCGGGGGACCGCGCGACCGTCCGGGCCGGGCCCGAAGACGGTGGTGGTGGTGATCCGACCGGCTTCGCCGGCCCCGATCACCTCCTCGACATGCGAGACGAACCGGTGCTTCCGCCCGCCGATCGCGGTCTCGTCCTCGACGGTGACGTAGACGATCAGGTCGAGCGCGTTACCGGCCATCCGCCGGGCCTGGTCGACTGTCATCTCGCGCCCGTGCGCCAGGGCCAGCTCGACGATCCGTTCACCCACACCGGCGGCGGTACGGGCGTGGATGGTGCACATCGACCCCCGGCTGGTGGTCATCGCCTGGAGCATCGGCACGATCTCGCGGGACCGCACCTCACCCACGATGATCCGTAGGACGCCCATCCGCAGGGACAACGGGATCAGGTCGGCGATGGTCACCTCACCGGCCGGGCGGCCGTCGAAGCCGCGCTCACCGTGCCCCTCCCGGGCCTCGAAGCTCATCACCGCCCGGTGCCGCTCCCGGCGGCGGGCCGGGAGCAGCTCCCGACTCTCCTCCAGCAGCACGTACGGCTCATCCTGCGGGATCTCGTTCATCAGCGCGCGGATGACAGTGGTCTTCCCGGCGCCAGCCAACCCGGCGACCATGATGTTCAGACCGGCGCGCATCGCGGCGCGGAGGAAGTCACGCAGCAGCGGATCGATCATCTCGTCCAGGTCACCTCGGGCACCCGCGAGGTCGTCGAGGCTCACGTCCAGGGTGTTGTGCTTGCGGATCACCGCGTACGGGCGGTGGCTGACCAGGAACACAGCGGCCAGCCGGCTGCCGTCGGGCAGTTGCAGGTCGAGGGTGGGCTTCACTGTGGAGAGGGACCGCTCGGTCGCGCCCGCCCGGCGGGCCGCCGCCTGGAGGATTTCCACCAGCTCGGCGTCGCTGTCGGCGATCGGCTCGGCCCAGTCCACCCCACCGCCGTGCCGGGTGATGCGTACCTGATCGCAGCCGAGGATGTGCACCTCCTCGATGGTGTCGTCGACGAGCAGCGTCTGTAGCCGGCCGAGCCCGACCAGCTCGGCGGTCACCTGGTCGAGCAGCATGCGTTCGTCGCCGGCGGCCATCGGCGTGCCGGACCGGCGCACCGAGTCCGCGTACGCGGCGACCACTGTGACGGCGAGCCGGGCCCGCTCGGTGTCCTCCTCGTCGACAGTGAACTCCCGGCCGCGCTGCCATACGGTGAGCCGTTCGGTGAGTTCCCGGCGCAGCTCCCGGACCACCTGGAAGTCCATCCGGGCCCGAGGTGGCGACTCGGGCGGCGGGCTGGTCGCTGGCGTTGCCGGCGGCGGCTGCGGCCCGGACTGGTGGTGCCGGCCGTTCGGCAGGGCCAGGGGCGGCGCGGTGGAGGTCACTGCCGGTGGCTGCTGGCGCGGATCGGTGGAGACCGGCTCAAACCGCATCCGGCACCCCCTGCTGCACGGGCCACGCCAACCGGGCCCGTCGCCGCTCGAGGAGCGACCCGATCGGGACCTCCAGCGCCGCCGCTGCGCGCATCAGCGGCCGACCGGCCCGCACGGTCCCGCCCAGGGCGAGCACCCCGGCGGTACGCGCATCGTGCGGCAGCCGTGCGATGACGGGCAGTTTCAGGGCGCGGCTGATCTCGGCCCGCCCGTGCCCGTCGCCGACCAGCAGCAGCCGCAGGGTGCCCGGGGGCACCCGGTGCTCGGCGAAGTCCCGTTCGATCGCGGTGACCACCGCGCGGGTGCCGGATAGGTCCGGCAGGTTCGCCCGGGTCACCAGCAGCACCACCGAGGCGGCCCGCAGCAGCGGCCACGGAGGTCCGGTCACGTGCAGCCGACCACAGTCGACGAGGACGTCGTAGCCGGGGGTGCCACGGTCGAGGGCGTCGAAGTAGTCGGCGAAGCGCTGCCAGAGCGGGGTGACGCTGCCGCTCTGGGCCGGGTCGACGAGGCCGGGCAGCAGCAGTCGTTCCCGGCGTGGGGCGTCCAGGTCGACCAACTGGGACCAGAACGCGGTCTCCAGGTTGCCGTCGCGCAACTCGCCGACGGCCAGCTCTCCGATGCCGCGTGGGCCGTCCAGTTGGCCGCCGAGGTATCCGGCGAGGATCGAGCCGCCGGCCGGGTCGCATTCGGCGACCACCAGCCGCCGGTGCCAGGCGAGCGCGCAGGCCAGCGCCGAGGTGGTGACGCCGGGCGATCCCTTCGCGGACACCAGCGCGATGATCGCCATGCTCAGGCCGCCTCGGTCAGTACGACGGCGAGCCGTTCCTGTGCGGCGAGCGCCACCACCGCGGGCACATCACGGGTCAGTAGCGCCAGGTACAGGACCCTGTCGTCGTTGGCCGGGCTGACCATGTCGATGACGGTGGCCGCGAACCGGGTGCCGGCGGCGGCCGTGTCTTCGTCGGCATCGTTGTCGGGGGTGCTGACCAGCAGGACCTTGTCGCCGGGGTGCAGTTCACGGGCCGGCACCTGGGCGGTCTTCAGGCCGAGCGCGATCTGTTGCTGCCCGGGGCCGAGCAGCGGGTCGTCGGTGACCTGTCCCAGGGTGAGCAGCGTGCCCGGAAGCAGCGCTACCGCGGCCCGTTTGCCGACCACCTCGTCGAGCCGTGCGGCGGGCACCGGACGCAACCCCTGGCCGCCGGCGACCTGCACGGTGACCAGGTCGGCCGCGCTGATCTCCCGGCCCACCTCGACCGGTCGCGCCACCGCCAGGTAGCTGCCGGTGGCCCGTACGGAGGTGACCGCGAAGGCCGCGCCGAGCCCGCCCAGCGCGATCAGGAGGACGGCGAGACCGAGCAGCCCGGGACGGACCCGGCGCTGGCGGACCACTGTGGGCGGGTTGACGGGCGCGTCCACCGACGGGGTCCCGTTGCGCGTTGCGAGGCTCATCTGGTGACCACCTGGAGTTCGTTGATCTGGATCTGCACGATGCCGCTTCTCCGGGTCTGCGGGATCACCCGCCTTGTGGCGTCGCTGTTGGTCCACCAGCTCACCGTCCAGTGCGTGGTGGCGGTGACGTCGTAGGTGTCTGCCTTCGGGTAGCCCTTGTCGTAGCCGCAGTCCGGGGAGGTGGAACCCGCCCGCGTGCCCGTGGCCTTGTACTCGGTGCCGGCGCTGTGACAGGTGACCGTCCTGCCGTTGCCCATGTCCCAGACGATCCGGTCGACCTTCGCCTCGATGTAGACGGTCAGACCACGGTCGGACTCGTCGGCGTAGAGCGGGCCGAAGTAGTTCTTCCCCGGGGTTGCCCACATCCAGACGGGCAGGCCGACCAGGCCGGGGCCAATGCTCTTTCGGGGTGCCACCTTCAGCCGGGCCGGCAGCAGACTGATCGACGCCAGGGCGCGACGGGCCAGCTCCTCCGGGTCCGGCGGGGCACCGAAGCCGGCCGGCGGGTCGGCCAGCGAGACCACAGCCTGGGCACCCAGGTCGCCGCCGTTGCAGGTCTGCAGGTACCACTGCTCACCCTCGGGGGGTTCGACCGGCCCCTCGGTCAGCTTGTAGTAGCACCCGTCGCCGCTGTTGAACCAGCCCAGGTCCTCGTCGTAGCAGGGGATGGTCCGCCCGTTCCACTGGCAGACGCCGCTCCCGCCGCCGCCCCCGTCGTCCCCGCCCCCACCGTTGTCCCCGCCGCCGCCGGGATCACCGGGGTTGCCGGGCTCGTCGTCCCAGACGCTGCAGTCGGGTTGGTCGGGCGGGCAGCCGGCTCCAGGGTCGGCCCGTAGGACGGCGGTGGCCGGCGGGGCCGCACTCACCACCAGCAGGAGCGTGAGGCCGATCGCGGCGAGCACGCGTCGGGTTGTCACGGCCCGGCTCAGCACGGCTGGTCCCGGTGCGTCGCGCCGTAGTTGATCAGCCAGCGACCGTTCGGATATCGGGTCGCGGTGGCGGTGGAGAGGTGTCTGCCACCACCGCTGCCCGGCACAGCGCGCTTGTCCTTGGCGTAGACCAGCCGGTAGCCGGTCGTGTCCAGGCAGTCCTGGATCTCCACCGTGGCCGGCTTCGCGTCCAGGCTGACGGCGGTCACGGTCGGGTCGGACTTGAACGTCCCGGTACGCATAGCGCCGTGCTCCTTGGCCTCACGAATGGACACCCGAACCCGAGTCAAAAGTGGATCACCGAGAAAACGGGACAGTTCCGGCGAACGCGGATCACTGCGCAGGCCGGCCGTACGCGAGGCCGCGAGATAACCGGAGTACGCGTCAAGTGCCGCCTTTTCGGCAGCGCGTCGTTCGACGTCGGAATCGGTACGGGGTCCGTTGTCGCGAACTTCCGTCGGCCGTTCGGCCGCTTCCCGTCCGCTGGCGCAGGCGGTGACCGGCATCGCCGCCACGCCCACCAGCAGGCAGATTGCCGCTCTTCTGAGCTGCCTTCCGCGCACCGTCGAGCCTCCTCGTGGTCGCCCGGGGTGGTGAGGGTTCACCGCCGCCGGGCATACGGAAGCGCGCCCGGATCACATCCGGAGCGTTCATTGCGCTTCTGCATTCACCGTTACGGATCTTCTAAAAATCGGGGGTCCTGTGTCGTCCGATGGTGAAGGTGAGGCTTGCGTCACACCCAAGGGGCGAGCATAGGCTGACGCTCGCCGATGCAACAGAGGCAATTCAAGCGAACACTCAGCGTGATGACAGGTGGTGATGGCAGGTGTCCACACTGCTCCCCGGGCAATGGGTGAGCGAACTGTCGTTATTGATGGAGCGTCGCCGGGCCGGACGGGTTCACCACAGTCGCGTCACCGGTCGCGGGAGTGGGACATCGCGGTCTCATCCCGGCATTCGAGCGACGTCGGCACCCCGTCGGCGGGCTGCCTCGTCCAGCGGCACGCCTGACGCGGAACTGGTCGAAAGCGCCCGTGCTGGCTCGGGTCGGCAGGTCGCTTTCTGCGCCATCCGCTACACCGCAGCGAGCGTGCAATCACGATCCGTGTTCGCCGTCGCAGGGGAGCAGTCAGCCGAAATGGAGGAGACATGGCGCTGACCGGCCCCTCGGCGGCCACCCCCGGTCGGGAAGACCGACCCGATCGGAGTCCGGCCCCCCGGCCGTCCGGTGCCACGACGGAACCCGCAGGCCCGGCGACGCCCGCTCCGCCGCGCGAACGACCGGGCGACCCCGCCTCGGCGGTGGCACGGACCCGGGTCTCGACAGTGTTCGCGATCCTCGCGATCAGTCCGCTGATGCGGTTGGCCGCGCTGCGTCACGCCGTACCCCCGGGTCTGCCCAGCCGGAGTGGCTGCGACGCCTGCGGCGCGCCGGTCGGCCTGACCCACCCCTGGCCGGCGCTGGGCCCGGCGGCCCGGTGCGGTCAGTGCCGCGCCCGGGTCGGCCCACCGCCGGCCACCGTCGAGTTGGCACTGCTCGCGGCGGCGGTGCTGCTGGCGATCGCCGGTCCGCCGGGCGGGGCGCTGCCGGCGCTGATCTGGTGGCTGGGCTGGACCATCCCGGCGATCCTCGTGGACCTGGCCGTGCACCGGTTGCCGGACCGGCTCACACTGCCCGCGGCGGCCGGGACCTGGCTGCTGCTCGGCGTGGCCGCGCTCGACGCCGACCCGGGGCACTGGCTGCGAGCCGTCATCGGCGGCGCCGGGCTGGCGCTCTTCTTCGCTAGCACGGCGGTGCTGCTCGGCCGCCGCGGCTTCGGGCTGGGCGACGCCAAGCTGGCGCTCAGCGTCGGCGCGCTGCTCGGCTGGTACGGCTGGCCGGTGCTGCTGTTCGGACTGGTGCTCACCTTCGGGCTCTCCGCAGTGGTGAGTCTGGTCCTGCTGGCCACCCGCCGCGCCAACTGGAGCACCCACCTGCCGTTCGGCCCGTTTCTGCTGCTCGGCACGACGGCCGCCCTCCTGCTGGCGACCTGACCCGCCTCGCGGCTGGTCAGGGGCGGGTTCGGCTGGCCAGCTTGGGGGCCGGGCTGCCGGAACGGTTGGCCCGGCGGCGGAGCACCTCGCTGGTCGGGCGGGCCAGCAACGGGGTGAGCACCACGGCGACCAGGGCGCCGAACAGCACACCCGCGATCACGTCGTGCGGGTAGTGCACGCCCACGAAGACCCGCGAGAAGGCGCCGAGCGCGGCCAGAGGCAGCGCGACCAGGCCGAGTCGGCGGGAGAGCAGCAACGTGGTGACCGCCAACGCGCCGGCGATGGTGGCGTGGTTGCTGGGGAACGACCAGTCGCCCGGCGGTGGGCAGACCCCCGCGATGATCTCCCGACCGATCGTCCGGCAGGGGCGATCCTCGTCCACCACGGTCTTGAGGAACTCACTGCCCACGTACGCCAGGACCGCCGGCACGGGCGCGATCAGGGCGAGTGCCCGGTCGTGCGGGCCGCCGGACCGGCGGCTCAGCGCGGCCATCACCAGCAGTGCGCCGAGTAGCAGGATCACCCCCTCGGTGGCGTGCCCGACGAACCACTGCACCGGCTCTGGGCTGCCGGCGGCGGCGTCGACGACGTCGCTGTACCACTCGGCGCTGATGTCCGGAACGTCAATGCTGCCGTTGTCGACCATGCATCACCTCACTTCACGTTCATACCCTGTTCACCTTGGGCACACCCTAGGAACGCCTGAGAGGGCATCGCTGCTGTCGAAGGCCGGGTGGTCTGTCCGACCTTCGTCCAGGTTCCGCACAGCCGGCTCTGGTTGGCTGTCGCAGAACGTCGACATCGACAGGAGACCTCGTGCAGACCGGTTCGGCCACCGATCAACCGCAGTCCACCGCCCCTACGGCCGACGACGAGACCTGGCAGATCCGGCGCACGGAGGCCGACATGGACCGGCTCGGCGAGACCGAGTCGATCTTCGCGTTGGGCAATGGGTGACGCCACGTCGCCATGGACGCGGACGTGCTACTTCACCGTCGACACCACGGCACCCAGCACGCCCACCGTGACCTCGCCGGAGTATCCCAACGCCGACCAGCCGACCGGTGACGTCGGCCTCGCTGGGAAGTTCACCTTCAGCGCCAACGACGATGACGTGGTCGCCTTCCGGTGGGGCCGGTACTGGCCGGACAAGGACGTCAAGGCCGACCGTCCGGGCGGGACGGCGACGATCACCCTGCGGCCGGAGGATGCGGGCCAGCAGTACCTGACGGTGCAGAGCGTCGACCGTGCGGGTAACACCTCCGACGTCAATTACTACAACTACTGGGTGCGGGACACCCGGCCCACTGTCGAGTCCTGGTTCTACACGCCCGGGGGTCCCGCCGGCGGAATCGGGGTGCCCGGTGAGTTCTGGTTCACCAGCAGTCAGGAGGGCGCGACCCGGTTCGTCTACCAGGTCAACGAGGGAGAAAACCAGACCGCTCCGGTCGCCGCGGAAGGGCCGACCACGGTGAGCATCACGCCCAGCGTGGGTGGGCTGAACACGCTACGGGTGCGTACCCGCGACGCGACTGGCGCGCTCAGTGCGTGGCGTGCCTACACCTTCACCGTCGACACCGCACCCAAGGTGCAGTTCGACGGGGATCTGATGATGGGGAAGGTCAGCACCGTCTCGCTGAGCCCGGGCATGCCCGACGTGATCGAGTACGAGTACTGGTTCAACGACGAGCCGGAGAAGACGACAGTGCGCGCGGCGTCCGACGGAACGGCGAGCTTCACCTGGGTGCCCTCGATGGCGATGTGGCCACTGGAACTCAAGGTACGCAGCCGTACTGCGGGCGGTGTCCTGTCGGCCGTCGCGGAGCCGTACGCCCGACCCGATGAGGTGAGCCCGGAGGTCACCGGCCCCGAGCAGGGCAAGCCGGGGCAGCCGATGACCTTCACCTTCACCTCCCGCATGCCAGGCGTGACGGAGTACGTCTGGTCGCTGTCTCCAGACGATGAGAAGCATGTCCTGCAGGCCGGGCCGGACGGAGTCGGTCGGCTCACCTGGACCCCGACCGAGGACGGCAGCTACTACCTCGGGGTGCAGGCCCGCAACGCCACTGGCGCGCTCTCCGGCGGTTCGGGAACCAGCTTCTACGTCTCAAGCGCGCCGCAGGTGAGTTCCACTGTTTACCCCGCGTGGAGGACCAGTGGCGGTGTCGGCGTGGAGGGCACCTTCGACGTTCAGCCACAGATGCCGAACGTCACCGAGTACGTCTACCAGTTCCAGGTGAATTTCCGGAGCGGACCGGAGACCACTGTCGCCGCCGGGGCGGATGGAAAGATCTCTCTCAGCTACACACCGACCCAATCCGGCTACCACACTCTGAAGATCCGCAGCCGGAGCGCCGACGGCACCCTGTCGGGCTGGAACGAGCACACCTTCATCGTCGACTGGGACAACTGACCAGGTCCGCTGCGTGCCGCTGGCCTACGGCGGCACGCAGCGGTGGTTCCCAAGCGTGAAGGAGGGATTGCCCGCCATCGCCGTGTCGGTGGGTGAAGGGCCGCCCGCCGGTCAACGCCCCCGGCCCGGCCACCGGTAACCGGAGCAGAGCAGCAGCCGGCGCGGGCGGGTGACCGAGCACGGCGTCCTCGGCCGGCAGTAGAAGTGCAGTCCTATGCCTGACTAAAGTCAGCCATATGGACTCGGCTCTCGTCGCCGCCGTGCGGCGCTTCAACCGGACGGTCACCCAACGGGTGGGCGCGCTCGACGACGAGTACATGGCCCAGGGGCGCCCTCTCGGGCAGGCTCGGCTGCTCTGGGAGATCGGCCCCGCCGGTGCCGAGGTCGCCGCGCTACGGGCCCGGCTCGGCCTGGACTCCGGATATCTCAGTCGACTCCTGCGCATCCTCGAGAACGACGGCCTCGTCACCGTCGGACCGGTCGACCAGACCGGCGGCGACGGCCGGGTCCGCGTCGCCACGCTCACCGAGGCCGGCCGAACCCAGTGGACCGACCTCGACCAGCGGTCGGACAATCTCGCCGCCTCGATCCTCGAACCGCTCAGCGAACACCGCCGCGAACGGCTCGTCACCGCCATGGCCGAGGTCGAACGGCTGCTCATGGGCTCGATGGTCGTCATCGAGCCGTGCCCACCGAGCGACCCGCGAGCCCGTGCGTGCCTGCGGGCCTACGTCCGCGACATCGCACGGCGATTCGACGGCGGGTTCGACCCCGCACTGAGCAAACCACTCCCCGACGAAGCGCTCGTCCCGCCCAACGGGGTGCTCCTGCTCGCCACCCTCAACAGCGAACCGATCGGCTGCGGGGCCGTCAAACTCCACCCCGACGCGCCCGCCGAGGTCAAACGGGTGTGGGCGTCCGACACCGTACGCGGGCTCGGCGTCGGGCGGCGGCTGCTGGGTGAGCTGGAGCGGTACGCCGCCGAGCGCGGAGCCTCAGCGGTCCGGCTGGACACCAACCGCGCCCTCACCGAGGCGATCGCCCTCTACCGGGCGACCGGCTACCGGGAGATCGAGGCGTACAACACCGAGCACTACGCCCACCACTGGTTCGAGAAGCAGCTGGGGCACTGACGGCCGCAACCGTCCGGTGATCGGGCGTCGCGTTCGCGGCGGCTACAGCCGCTCGAAGCTCTCCATGCCGGCGAGTTTCAGCACCTCGGTCCGAGTCGCCGGGCATTCCTTGCGGGTCTGGTCGTCGATGTCACGGCCGTTGGGTACAGGGCCCTGCTTCTCGTACCAGGAATAGAGGTTCACTGTGAGGTTGGCCATCGCGCCCGTCTCGGACCCGATCCCCTTGAGTGTCGGCACCTGGTCGTCCAGGTAGGCGCACACGTCCTTCGCCGACACCGGGGAACCGTCGGCCGGAGCGGATCGGGCCGCGCTGGTCGATCGTGTCGTGTCTGGTGCCGCAGCGGGCTCGGGCGCGTCGGCCTCGGTGCACGCCGCCAGGGCGAGCACGAGGCAGAGGGCCGGTGCGAGCGGTCTGAACGTACTCATGGGATCTTGTCCTCACAGGGTTCGTGGTGGGTTGGGGTTCCGGCGGCGTTCGCGGTGACGAGCCAGAGGCCGGTGGGCAGCCGGTAGCCGACGCCAGGCTCACGGAACCGGCCGAGCAGCCGGGCGACCCCCGCCCGGGCCGAAGCCTGACCAGCCGGCGGAGCCGTCCGGTACGCGGCACCGGCCGGGCCGACCTCGATGAGCCATTCGGCCACCGCGTCCGCGTCGTCAGGAGTTTCCAGGGCGACATCGCACGGTGTGATCGTGATGGCGGTGAAGCCGGCGGTGGTGAGGATCCGGGTGAGCCGCGCCGGGTCGGCGAACGCGAACGGGCCGGGCTCGTCCCCGACCGGGAGTGGTGGTAACGGTCCGAGATGCGGTGCGGCGCCGAGTATGGCCGAGGACAGCCACGGGTTGACGCCGCTGTCGCGGAAGACGGTCGCGGCGAGGCGCCCTCCCGGGCGCAGTGATCGCCGGATCGTGCGGCAGCCGGCGACCGGATCCGCCAACAGCATCAGGGTCATTCGTGAGAACGCCGCGTTGAACGGAGCACCAGGCACGACATCGAGAGTGTCGATGTCGGCCACGTGAAATTGGATGCCTGGGTAACCGTCGGTGGGAAATCGGCGTCGAGCGGCGGTCACCATCGCCTCGTCGATGTCGACACCGATCGCCGCGCCGGTCTCGCCGACTGCGGCGGCGATCTCGGCCGTGGTGCCGCCGCAGCCGCAGCCCACATCGAGGATTCGCTCGGCGGGTCGTGCGGCCAGTCGATCCATGGCAGCCGCGCCCAGCGGCCGACCGGTCTCGTCCTGCCGATCGGCGTGGCGAATCCAGCCAGCTGCCGCGCCCGCCCAGAAAGCGGCGCCGCGAGCCCGCAGGCTGGCGGTGTCGGCCATCAGAACGGCATCTCGGTGCCGTCGACGCTCATCGAGCGGAAGTGAGCCGCCTTCGTCGGGTCGAAGCCGTCCTCCTGTGCCGCCAAGCCAGCAGCCCGGACCAGCCGTTCGGACTGGAACCGGCGGAATGCCGCCTCGTCCTGCCAGATGTTGATGATCCGCCAGCCGTCCTCCGTCGGCCCGGCGACATGCGCGAGAAGCCCCGGCGGTCGGTCTGGTCCGAGGTGTCGTTCCACCTGCCGGTACTCCGCCTCGCTGACGCCGGGCATCTCCTGCAACACACCGAACGGCATGGCCGCCACCTCTCGATAGAGTGAGACTCTATCCAATAGAGCACTACAGTTGGGAGGTGGTTGTCAAGAGACGTTATGAGTCTTCCCGCCGACAGGAGCAGGCCCGACAGACTCGGCGAGCGATCCTCGAAGCGGCCGGCCGACTGTTCGTCGACCCGGGCTACGCGGCCACACCGCTGACCGCTGTCGCAGTGGAAGCCGGCGTCGCCGTCCAGACCCTGTACGCGGTGTTCGGCAGCAAGCGGCAACTGCTCTCCCAGTTGGTCGACGTCACCCTGGCCGGCGACGACGAACCGGTGGCCCTGCCGGACCGGCCCTTCGTCGCCGAGATCCGCGCCCTCGCCGACCCTCGGGCCAAGCTCGTCCGCTACGCCCGTCACCTGGCCGAGGTCAACGCCCGGCAGGCCCAGGTGATGCTCGCACTGGCCGGCGCGGCCACGGCCGATCCGGACGCCGCCGAGATCTGGCGCAAGAACGTCGACGACCGCCGCCGCGGCATGGCCATGTTCGCCGCCGAACTCGTCGGCACGGGAGGCGTACGCCCCGACCTGAGCGTCGACGCGGTGGCCGACATCCTCTGGGTGGCCCAGGACGTCCGCAACTTCGACTGGCTCGTCCGGCAACGCGGATGGGCGATCGAGCAGTACCAGCGGTGGTATGTGGACACGGTCAGCGGCGCGATCATCGTCGGCACCGAATAGCGGGCCTCCTCGCCGAGGGCACCCGAACCCTGGCCGCCGAGGACGTCCCCCGTATCCGCGCGGCCACCGACCTGGGCAACGTACCCATGGCGAATGCCTTCGCCCGCGCCGGCTACGTCAACTTCGAGCGGGCCGTCAACATGGCCTGGTAGCGCGAGCCGTCGGCTGCCCGTCGGCTCACCCCTTCACCGCGCCCGCGGTGAGCCCCTCGGTCAGGAAGCGCTGCCCCAGGGCGTACATGATCACCACGGGGATGCTGACCAGCAGCGACGCCGCGGCGAGTTGTCCCTGCGGCACGACGTCTCCGGCGATCATGGATTGCATCCCCACCGGGAGGGTCTTGTACTCGTCCTTCGTGATGAACACGAAGGCGAAGAGGAACTCGTTCCAGGCGTTGGTCAGGGTGAAGAGCGCGACCGCCAGCAGCCCTGGCTTGGCCAGCGGCAGCACCACCCGGCCGAACGCCTGGATGCGGCTGCACCCGTCGACCAGGGCGGCCTCCTCCAACTCGATCGGGATCGACGAGAAGTAGCCCACCAGCAGCCAGGTGGCGAACGGCAGCGTGAAGGTCGGGTACGTCACCACCAGGGACCACAACGAGTCGGTGAGTCGTGCGCCGATGAGCATCTGGTACAGCGGGATGAACAGCAGCGCGCCCGGCATCACGTAGGTGAGCAGCACCGTGACGGTGAAGCCCTGCGCCCCGCGGAACCGCAGCCGGGCCAGCGCGTAGCCCGCCAGAGCGGCGCAGACCAGTGCCACAGCGGTCGACGCCGCGGACACCAGCAGGGTGTTGAGATACCAGCGGCCGAACGGTTGGTTGTCGAACAGGGCGCCGAACTGCTCAAGCGTCCACGGCGTCGGCCACAGGTCGTCGGTACGCATGACGACCTGGCCCTCGGACTTGAAGGCCGTGACGAAGATCCAGTACAGCGGGCCCAGTACGAAGAAGAGCAGGCCAGCCAGCGCGGCCCAGGAACCCAGGCCCGACACAACTGTCGACGAACGGCGACCACCTCGGGACTGGAGGGTCGAGACCACCCGGCCGACCCCCGCCGCGATCAGCAGGATCACACCGAGGACCACCGCCGCCTTCCAGAAGATCTGCGGTGACGCCCAGAGCAGCAGACCGGTGACCAGCGCGGTGACGACCCACGGCAGTGCCCGCCGCGCCGTCCCGGCCCAGCGCTGTGCCCCGATCCGCAGCGCTGTGCGGCGTTGCCGGGGCAGTTTGATGGTGGTGTCCTGGCGCAACAACCGGACCAGGACGAACACCAGCCCGCCGATGATCGGCAGCATGACGAGCGTGACCGCCGCGCCCGCGCCGTACTGCAGCTGCAGGATGGCCTTCGAGTAGGCGATGAGCACGTACGGCGCTGTCACGTCGCCCGGGCCGCCCTGCGTCAGCAACCAGACGAGGTCGAAGTTGTTGAACGTCCAGATCGACGACAGCGTCACCGTCACGGTGATCACGTGGCGCAGTCCGGGCAGCGTCACGCTTCTGAACCGCTGCCACGACGAGGCGCCGTCGATCGTCGCCGCCTCGTAGAGGTCCGCCGGGATGGCCTTCAACCCCGCGAGGAAACACACGGTGAAGAACGGCACCCCCTTCCAGACGTTGACGAGGATCACCGACGGCATGGCCAGCGACGGGTCGGACAGCCAGCCCGCGGGCCAGCTGTCGACAAGGTGCGCGCTGGCCAGCAGCGGCCCGATCCCGGTGGCGGTGAGCAGCGTGTTGACGCTGCCGAAGATCGGGTCGAGCAGCGCGCGCCAGCTGAACGCCGTCACCACCGTCGGCACCACCCACGGCACCAGGAGCAGCCCGGCCAGCACGGCCCGCCCACGTCTGCGATGGTGCAGCAGCAGGGCTGCGGCCAATCCCAGCACGACCTTGAAAATCTCGGCGTACGCGGTGAATACGAACGAGTTCACCACGCCGGTGTGGAACTGGTCGTCGCCGACGAGCGCGAGGTAGTTGTCTAGGCCGACGAAGACGGTGTCCTGCCCGTGCCGTTCCGTGGTGCTGGTGATGATCGACCGGGCGATCGGCACGAGGACGAGCCCGCCGACCAGCACCGCCATCGGTGCCAGGAACAGGGCCGCGAGTCGCCAGTCGCGGCCCAGCCGCCGCTGGACAGCGGTGAGGGAGCCGGGCCCCGACGCCGAAGATCTCCTCGCCGCCGGGACCCGGGCAGGACGGACAGACCTCACTGTCGCAGCCCCTGCTGGTTGAAGATCTGGACCATCTTCGCGTGGGCGGCCGACACGGCCTGCGCCGGCGCGGTGCCCTGCACGACCTGCTGCATCATGTCGGTGAGGACGTAGGCCGACCCCACCGCCTGCTGGCCCGCGCTGGCCTTCTGCGGGAAGGTCAGGCCGTTCTTCGTGTTGAGCGGCAGCTTCAATTCAGTGATCTTGCGCAGCATGGGGAACGCCGGGTCGCCACTGGTGAAGAACGGGTCGGCGTCCCAGACCTTCTCCCAGGCGGGCATCACCAGGCCGGGCGCCTCCTTCGCCACCCCGAGCAGCGCGGGCGCGCTGACCAGGTACTGCGCCAGGAGCTTGGCGAGCGCCGGGTTCTTGGCACCCTTGAAGACGACGAAGCCCTGCGACTGGCCGAGCAGCAGCGGATTGTCGGTCGCCGGCCCGATGCAGTCGGAGAACACGTGGGTGTTGGCGTGCACCGGGTTCTTCTTGGTCCTGGAGTCCGCGTACACGCTGAACTGGTTGCGGGTGTAGCCGAGGATCCCGGCGAGCCAGTTCTCGTTGTTGCTGGTGTCGGTCCAGCTCGCGATCCCCGGTGGCAACATCGGCTTGTACTTCGGGTTGGTGTAGATGTCGCCGAGGAAGGTCACCGCCTGCACGGTTTCCGGGGAGTTGAAGGTGACCTTCCGGCCGTCGTTGGCGGCGATCGACCCGCCGTAGGCGTTGATCAGCGCCTCGATCATGCCGTTGCCGTCACCGGACCGGTTCACCGTCATGCCCCAGCCGAACCGGCGCTTGGCCGGGTCGGAGATCTCCAGGCACAGGTCCCGCAGCTCCTCCCAGCTGTAGATGTCCTTGGGGGTGATGCCCTTGTCCTGCATCCAGTCCTTGCGCAGGAACGACCCGATCCCGATGAAGTGGTACGGGATGGCGAACCACTTGCCGTCGAACACGCAGAAGTTCTTGGCCTCGGCGCAGGGCTCGCCGTACTTGGCGGTCAGCGCCGTGACGACGTCCGTCACGTCCTCCAGGTCGCCCAGCGCCTGGAACTGCGCGACGAACCGTGAGTCGGTCATGAACGCCAGGTCACGGGCCACCCCGCCCTTGACCTCGGCGTCGATCTTGGCCACCACGTCACCGGCGTCGGCCTGGACCAGACTGTTCTCGATCTTCGTGCCGGTGGTGTCGGCGAACTTCTTGATCGAGCTGTCGACGGCTTCGTTCGCCGCCGTCGAGTACAGCTTCTGCGACAGCATGCCCATCGAGGAGCCCTTCATCGCCGCCGCGGCGTCGATCAGCTCCTGCGGAACCTCCGGCTGGACCTTGCTGGGCGGATCGGATTCGCCACCGCACGCGGCCAGACCGGCCGCGCCGAGCACCCCAACCCCCATCCCCAGAAAGCCGCGCCGTGACCACCCCGTCTTGTCCTCCATGGACACTCGCCTCCTTCATCTCCCGCGCACGGCGGCACGCCGAAGGCACACTGGCGGACACCGCGACGGTTGTGTTCCAGTTGGTTTCTGCCGACGACCGCCGAGGGTCGCCCGTCGAGATCAGTGCGTCGGTGGGTCGCCACGGTGGTGAGCGGGCCCGCCCGTCACCGTGGGACGGCCACTGCCGCGCGCTTCGTCGAAGCCACCCGAGACATGTCGGGTGCCGCTCGTCGGATGGCGCGACGGGGTCGAGGCGATCGGCGACCGGGCCGAGGCAGTAGCGCTGACGTTCCAGTTCGGTCGGGTCACGGGACCACCGCCGTTCGAGATTTCGAACTAGGTTCGATATACCGTATCGAGTGGTCGCGACGCTAGGGCAACACGATGAGCGATGTCAATGTTTCGATGTTGTTCCGAACCGAAAGCGGGAGGCTGCCTATCGAGGCTGCGCCCGGTAGCCCATACGAGCCGACAAGGCGGCCGCCCCCTCGCGAACCAGCCCGGTCCACTCCACCTGCACCTGAGGCGTCCAACGGATGATCGGCGCGGACAGGCTCATCCCAGCGATGATGGCGCCGGTGTGGTCCCGAATCGCCGCGGCGACACATCGCATCGCAGTGTCCGACTCACCGATGTCGACAGCGACGCCCTCCACCCGGACCCGGTCCAGATGTTCACGAAGAAGATCCGGATCGGTGATGCTGTCCGGCGTCATGCCCGGCAGGGGGTCCTTCAGCAGGACGGCATCCAGGTCCGCCTCATCGAGGGCCGACAGCAGCACCTTGCCCACGGCCGTGCAGTGAGCGGGCAGCCGCAGCCCGACCCCGGAAACCATCCGAACCGGGTGGGTGCTGTCGAACTTGACCAGGTAGATCACATCGGCGCCGTCGAGCACCGCCACATGAACCGCCTCGTCGCACGCGGCGGCCACGTCCCGCGCGACGCCCTGCGCCTCGCGTACCAGATCAAGCCGGCCCGCGAACGCCGCGCCCAACTGGAACAGCGGCATGCCGAGCCGATACTGCACGGGCTGACCCGGAATGGAGATCAGGTACGCGCGAGCCTCAAGCGTCACGAGCAACTCGTGGACGGTCGTGCGGGGCAGATCGAGCCGCTCCATCACCTGGCGGGCCGACAGTTGAGGGCAGTCCAGAAACAGCTCCAGGACGTCGAGTGCGCGGATGACCGCCGGTACCACACGGGGCATGTTCGATAGTCCCTTCGCAGTGCCGGACCCGTGTCAACGATCTCCACACGACCCAGCACCTGAAGAGGATATCTACGTCAGCCCGCCGCGCCAGGTGCCAACCTCGTCGTTGATCCGCTGCAACGCGCCGGATTCCGGGGCGTTCAGGACCCGGTCGTCTGGAATCTGTGGAGCGCGGCCTCGGCCACCCGGGTGAGGCGTTCGGCACCGCCAGGCTTGTTGCCCTCCGCCTGAACCACCACCAGGGTGGTGCCGGTCCGGACGAGGATGACGTCCCACTCCAGGGTGTCGGGACCCGACGTCGTGGCTTTGATGACGTGAAGGCTCTCATCGCCCAACTGCGGCCCGGCCGCGACCGCGAAGCGGTAACTGCCGCCCTGGTCAGGCAGCACAAGGGTCGGGCAACCGCCGATGAACGTCCGCAGGGCCGCCATCGCTCGCCGCGCACCGTCGTCGGTGTAGGTCCTGAGGACTTCCGTTCCCACCCACAGGTCATCGGGACCCGCGTCGAAGCTGAGGGTGGCTGCGGCTATCGCTGACGGAGTCCCGGTCAGCCGCCTCGCCGACAGCAGCGGGATCATGCTGCGCGAACACGCTGCGCCGACGTCTGGACGTCGATCGCCAGCATCGAGTGCCATGGTGGTCGCGATCTGCACGGTGAAGCCGGGCGGTAGCGACTCCGGGGTCACCAGGCGTGCGGACAGCGCCGCGGAGTACCCGGGCCCGCCGGTCGCCGGAACCGCTGGCGGAGATGACTTCGTGGCCGTCGCCTGCTTTGTCGCGTCTGGGGATCGATCCGCTCCGGGAGCCGTTGGCGAACCGCAGGCGGCCACCACGGAGACGGTCGCCACCGCGACCAACCCACGCAGCAGAATCCTGTGCACCGGGCAGCCTCCGCCTCTCGCCGAAAGGCGTCAGGCTAGCAGCGCTCGAACCCCGAACGCTGCTGGCGCGGAACCCGACCGCTGTCGACAACGTCCTCGGCCTTCGCAGTTGGGCTGCCACAGCTGCTCAACGCGTCGCACCGGTTCACGTACGCCCCCTGGGGTTGTCGGAGACCATTTGGATCAGCCTGCCTGCTACGTCCTCGAAGTCGCCGAAGCCATTGACGGTCTGCCACAGGCCATGGGTCCGGTAATAGGCGCGCAACGGATCGATTTGCTCTTGGTAGGTCTCCTGTGATCGCGAGTACAAAAGCAATAGTTGCTGGCGTCGCGCGGCTTGTTTGGAGTCCAGTTCTATCCGATGTTCCACCCGGCGCTGCGCGGCGAGGCGACCTTGGTCCTCCGTCAGGGAAAGTTCGATCACTGCGTTGGGGGCATGGCTGCTCTGTGTCAGCAACTCAGCTTGGCGGATGTTGCGGGGGAAGTTGTACATCACCCAGCTGCCGTCGACGTGGGTTAGGACCTCAGCGATGGCTCTGACCATTAGCTCATTCGGTACAAAATGTCCGGCCTGCACATACCGGTTCGCCTCTTTGCCCAGCGGAGTCTGCTGCTGCACGTGATCGCGGAAGACGTTGCCCGCACTGACAACCTGTAGGCCGATGGCGTCTGCCAGAGCCCGCGCAGCGGAAGCGATGTCAACTACCGGCTCGGCGATGAGGACCACGTTGGGCATGTGTACTCCATGTTGATGACGCCGAAGCGCCAAGCTAGCAGCACACGGCACATCTGAGTTCGGACGTCGAGCGTCAGCCCGGATATGCCTGCACCATGGAGATCTACGCGGTGATCGCGTCGGCGGCCACCCGTGACGCCCTCAAGCGGCTGGGGAGCGCGCTGGACCGGTGAACCCCGGGGCCCGAGCCGTTGGCCGGCACCAGACCGGTCCGTCGGTCCTCCTCGCTAGGGTGCTGCCGTGGATCACGATGGTCGCACCTTGCCGACTCCGCTGTCCGAAGCTCACGAAGTCGGCTTCGACTACCGGGACGGCGTCGGCGTCGAATTCGAGCCGTACCCTCACTTCCTCGACTCGGGCGAGATTGCCGAGTGGTGGAGGGCGTGGACCGGGAACGCGGAGCTGGACGGTTCCGAGTTCCGGGTCTTCGGGCAGGACGGCACCGGAGGCCTCGCCGCGTTCTGGCTGGTGCGTCACGGTGAGCCGATCGAGCAGCAGCCGGTGGTGTTCCTCGGTTCGGAGGGCGAGACGGGCGTCGTGGCGCAAACCCTGTGGGACTACCTGTGGCTCGTCGCCGACGGTTTCGGTCCGTGGGAAGCGACGGCCTATCCCGAGCACGAACACGAGCCTCGTACGGATGCCCGCCTTGCGGAGATCGCCCAACGCTGGGCACCGTCGCGTCGCAGGTCGGCGGATGAGGTCATTACCGCAGCGCGCGAAGAGTTCCCCGGCTTCGAGGAGCTGATCGGCTCACTCTGCCGGTAGTTGGCGTGAGGAGTGCTCGACAAGATTGGGCAGGCGTTCCACCGCACCCGATGCTATGCCGACCACCGGTCTGCCGGAACGGCCGACCGAACGCCGGGGTAGGGGCGATGCTGGAACCGAACGGCAGTCGATCGGCTGACACGTGCGGAGGTGGCAACGCATGCCCGACGATCCCCGATACCAGCAGGCCCTCGACACCGCGGAGCGCCTCCTCGGCCAACCGTTGACCCTGCCGCTGGCCGACGGGGAACCCGCGGTCGGTCAGGACTTCCGGCGGCTGGCGACCGAGCACACCTTCGGCGACTCCTGGCCGCGACCGGGCCTGGACCTGCGGAGCCGCTGCCTGATCTCGGTGGCCGTCGCGGCGGCGCTGGGCACCCACGAGCCGCTGCGGGGGCAGTTGCGCATCGCGCTGACGTCCGGCGTGACCAAGGAGGAGATCGTCGAGCTCTTCATCCACCTGGAGGCGTACGCCGGGGCGGCCCGGGCGTTCGACAGCTACCAGGTGGCCGCGGCGGTCTTCGGCGAGCACCGCTGACGACGCTGCCACCATTCCGTCTGCCGCAGAGGAACTGGCCGCCTAACTCGTCACGCCGGAGTTGGGCCCTGGCCGTGCCCGATGATCTCCGGTCGGAGTTGCCGCAGCTCAGAGGCGCTGAATAGTGGGCCGCCAGGGACTCGAACCCTGAACCTATGGATTAAAAGTCCACAGCTCTGCCATTGAGCTAGCGGCCCGCGCGCTCAGGTTACCCGACCGTCTGCGGCCCGGCTGATGTCCGCCCCCGGTCCGGCGGAGCGATGCCGGTCTACGCCCGCGCCACGGACATCCGTCGGCGGTGCAGGCCTGAGCGAGCCGCTGGCGCACCGGCCTGACATCTCCGGCACACTTCCGCAGGGCTTTGTCACCGGTATAGCTTCATCACCGATATGTTGACGTCATGCCCACGCCCACGCCACTGCGGGAACCCACCTTCTTGATCCTCACCGCGCTCGCGCGGGAGCCCATGCACGGCTACGGCATCACCAGCGACGTCGCGGCCCTCTCCGGTGGGCGGTTGGCGCTGCGGCCCGGCACCCTCTACGGCGCACTCGACCGCCTCAGCGACGAGGGGCTGGTGGAGCGGGACCGCGAGGAGGTCGTCGAGGGTCGGCTACGCCGCTACTACCGGCTCACCGAAGTTGGCCGGTCCGTGCTCACCGCCGAGACCGAACGACTGCGCCGCAACGTCGAGGCCGCCACGCAGCGGTTACGTGCTCGACCTGCGGGCACCCGCGCCGCCGATGGCACCTCACGCGGCCCTCTGACGGTTGCCCGCCCCATCCTTCGACCGACCGGAGGCCCGGCATGAACCAGCCTAACCCCGCGCAGGATCAGGCCGGGTCGCCGTTGGAGTCCCGCTACCGGCGGCTGCTGTGGGCCTACCCGGGTGACTACCAGGCTGAGCGGGGCGACGAGATCGTCGGGACGTACCTCGACACCGTCGATCCGGGGCGGCGCTGGCCATCCCCACACGACGCCGTCGACCTGCTCGGCGCCGGGCTTCGAGAGCGACTGCGCGGGTACGGCGCACTGGGGCTGGTTGCGGCTCTCCCGCTGGCCGCGACCGCCGCGCTGAACACCCTGGTCGCGGTCTCCGTCTTCCTGCTCCTGCAGGTCGAGTTCGAAGATCCCCGCTTCGCCGGGCTGGATCCGGTCGGCCCGTTCCAGACCCTCGGGGCCGTGATCTGGCTGGGCTGGCTGCTCGTCGCCCTCACCGCCACGGCGCTGCCCGGGGCCTGGGCCCGCTCTGTCGCGGCCGGCGGTCTCCTGCTGACCGTCGTCGTGCCGCCCGTGGCCGCCGCCACCGGGCAGCCGGGGCCACCGCTGTTCGTGCTGGTGCCCGCCGTCGCGCTGGGCCTGGCCACGCTCGCGCTGCCCTCCCATCCCGGCTGGGTGGCGCGTGGCCTGCCGCCGCTCACTGCCGGTTGTGTGACGGTCGCATCGGTGGCTTTCAGCGCCGCCGAGAACGGCGGGAACATGTTCACCTCGTACGGCTCGATCCCCGAACTGTTGGCGATGGTCGGGGGGTTGATGTTCGCACTGGTCCTGCTCGTCGGCCTCGGTCGCGCCCTGCGAGCGGACGACGCCGGCCTCTGGGCGACAGTGCTGCTCGCCACCCCGGCCGCCCTGTTCGGCGCCAACCAGCTCAGCCAGGGCATCTGGGGCAGCCAGGGAGGGGGACCGACCTCGGTGGCCTACGCCACCACGACCGGGTCGATCCTTCTTGTCGGCGCGGCGCTGCTGGCAGCGGCCGTCGCCGGCCAGGCCGCACGACACCAGACGGTACGTCGGCGAGTGCTCGACGACGCCTGCCCGACCTGCGGACACCGCTCGACCGCCACGGCACGAGCCTGACGTCGGCAGCACCCAGGTGGCGGGACTCGGGATCCCGGAAGTCGGGCTGTCCTGGGCGCTGGGATGCCGCGACTTTCAGGAAGTCGAGTGGATCAAGCGGCGGGGCGGGGCGGAGCGGGCCCCCGCAGCGCTGGTGGGTGGTTGAGCTGCTGCTGGGCGGGTACGGGGTCGGGCATGCGGATCGTGGTGGTGGGGGCGAGCGGCAACGTCGGTACGGCGCTGCTGCGGCGGCTGCGCCGGGAGCGGGGCGTTGAGCTGGCCGGGGTCGTCCGACGGTTGCCCGGCCCGGATGCCGGCGAGCCGTACGACCAGGTGGAGTGGCACTCCTGCGACATCGGCGCGCCGGGCGCGGCCGGGCAGCTCGCCGAGGTGTTCGCGGGTGCGGACGCGGTGGTGCACCTGGCCTGGCAGATCCAGCCCAGCCACGACCAGCGGGTGCTGCGCCGGACCAACGTCGAGGGCAGCCGGGCGGTGATCAACGCGGTGGTCCAGGCCGGCGTGCCGGCCCTGGTGTACGCCTCGTCGGTCGGCACCTACGCCCCCGGCCCGAAGGACCACCCAATCAGTGAGCGCTGGCCGGCCACCGGTGTGCCCGGTTCGTCGTACAGCGAGCACAAGGCGGAGGTGGAGGCGCTGCTGGACGGGCTCGAACGGGATCAGCCGACGCTGCGGGTGGTACGGATGCGCCCCGGGTTGATCTTCCAGCGGGCCGCCGGTGCGGAGATCACGCGTTACTTCCTCGGCCCGTTGGCGCCGGTGCGGCTGCTGCGCTTCGGCCGGATCCCGCTGGTGCCGACGAACCGCCGGTTACGAATGCAGGCGGTGCACGCCGATGACGTGGCTGACGCGTACGCGCGGGCGGTGTTGGGTGATGCGCGCGGCGCCTTCAACGTCGCCGCGGACCCGGTGCTCACGCCGGAGCTGGTGGCCCGGCACTTCCATGGTTGGACGGTGCCGGTTGCCGCGCCGGTGCTGCGGGCAGCGGCGGCGCTGACCTGGCGGGCGCGGCTGCAACCGGTCGACGCGGGCTGGGTGGAGCTGGGCCTGAACGCCCCGCTGATGTCCAGCGAGCGCGCGGAGACCGAGCTGGGCTGGCAGCCGAAGATCAGTGCGTTGACGGCGCTCAAGGAACTCTTCGCCGGAATGGCCGACGGCGACCACACGTCAAGCCCTCCGATGTCCGGCGCACCGAACCTGCCCGGACGCCCCGCCGCCCTCCTCCACGCCCGCCCCCAGGCGAAGGAAACCCCTACTGACCCACCCCACCCCACAGCTCGTTGATCAAGAGCTTCGGTCAGAAAGCATCGCCGAGATGACCGAAACCTCTTGATCACCGGCGCGGGGCGGGGCGGGGAGTGGGTTAGGAGAGCTTGGAGTTGATGAGGGTGGGGTTGCGGGCGCCCAGGAAGAAGATGCCGGGGAAGCCGCGGGTCTCGAACTTGGCGCTGGGGTTGCGCCGCAGGGTCGAGTTTTCGATCCTCATCGTGCCGGTGCGGTTGTTGCTCACGAAGAAGACCGCGCCGCCACCCTCGTTGGCCTTGTTGTTCTCGATGATCGTGCCGGCGATCCGTACGGTGAACTCGTTGCCGTCGCAGTAGATCGCGCCGCCGCTGCCGCCGCCGGGCGTACCGGACTTGGCCGGGTTGGCGCCGCTGCCGATCGCCTCGTTGTTCCTGAGCAGGCTGTTCAACACCACCCACGACACACCGATGCTGCTCAGCGCCCCTCCGTTCGAGCAGGAGCCGCCGTCGAAGGTGCTGCCCACCACGTACACCGGCTTGTTCTCGTATTGACTCAGCACCCGGACGGCCGCGCCACCCAGGTCGGGGCCCGTGCGGTCGCAGCGGTTGCGGACGAAGCGCGAGTTGACCACCTTCAGCCGCCCGCCGCGTACGAAGATCGCCCCACCGCCGCCGCCCTCGGCCTTCTCGCCGGTGGAGTTGCCGTCGGCGAAGGTGAGGTTCTGCACGGTGAGCTGCGGGTGGTCCTGGTTCTGGCAGTGCGAGGTGGTGAAGCCCTGGGCCTCGTCGCAGGTGTTCATGTAGAGGATGCGGCGCTGCCCCTGGCCGCTCAGCGTGACGGTGCCGCCGCCGTCCAGCACGATCTTCGGCCCGTTGGCGTTGCGGACCTTCGCGGTGGCGGCCATCTTGATCGTCACCGGGGCCGGTCCACAGTTGAACGTGATGACACCGCCAGCCGCGACGGCCTTCACCACCGCCGCGGAGGTGCAGCTCGCCGGGGTGCCCGTGCCGATTCTGCGGGTCGGCTTCGAGGTGTCCGCCGCTCGCGCCTCGGCCGGCACTGTGGCCTTGCCGTTCGGGTTGCCGGCGGCAAGCACCTTGTTGGCGGGCTTCGGGCTGGCGCTGGCTCCCGGGCCGCCGAGGCCGTCGCGAGCCCCCGGCGTCTCACCCTGACCGCCGGTGGGCAGGGCCGTCGGCGAGGCGGTCGAGCCGGCCTCGAAGACGGGGGCCGGGTCGTTGGGCGCGCAGGCGGGCAGGGTCGCGGTGGCGACACCGAGGACGAGGAGAGCGGCAAGCGACGTCATGCGCACCCCGTGATGCTAGGAGCCGCGACGGCGTCGCGACGAATCCGCCGGGCCGGTTTAATGCGCAGCTAAGCCGCGCCGGGCGGCTGGCCGCCCGCACGGCCGGCCCGCCGGTCAGGCGTGGGAGAGGGCGAAGGCGGTCAGGAAGCCGGCGACGGTGATCAGACCGACCAGCAGGTGCGCGTTCTCGAACGCCTCCGGGACCATCGTGTCGGTGATCATGGCGAGGATCGCGCCGGCGGCCAACGCGGTGATGGCGGCCAGCACCTCCGGCGGCGCGCCCCCCAGCAGCGTGTTGCCGACCAGCGCGGCGACGCCACTGATCAGCGCGATCCCGGTCCAGAGCAGGAACACGTACCGTCGGGTGCGGCCAGCCTGGCGCATGCCGGCGGCGCTGGACAGCCCCTCCGGAACGTTGCTGAGAAACACCGCCGCCACCGTGACCAGGCTGACCGTGCCGCCGCCGAGCAGACTGGCGCCGATCACGACCGATTCCGGTACGCCGTCGAGCAGCGCGCCAACGGCGAGCGCCGAGCCGGAGCCGGGCTGCTCGCTCTCGGAGGGTTGCTGGTCGCCGGACCGCTTCCGGTGCCGAGCACCGTGCCGGGCGAGAGCCAGGTTGGCCACCGTGTAGACCACCGCGCCGGCGGCAGCGCCGAGAGCGGTGGGCAGGAGCCCGCCCTGCGCGTGCGCCTCGGCGATCAACTCGAACGACACGGCGGAGAGCAGCACTCCCGCGCCGAAGGCCATGATCGACGCGATGACGCGCTGCGGCACCCGAGCGAACCAGCCGACCGCCGCCCCGACCAGCAGAGCCGACCCGGCCAGCAACCCCCATCCACCCGCCTGTAACCACTCCGGCATTCGCGGGACCGTACCCACGTTCGCCGAGGCGACAAACCCGATTGCGAGGAGGGCTCAGAAGTCGGCGAAGAGGTACGGCACCCGGCGGGGGAAGAGGCCGCGCAGCTCCGTGGCGGCGTCCACCGGCACCTCGCCCAGACCGCGTAGCGGCAGCTCGGCCGGGTCCAGCACCCCGTACGCGAGGGCGGAGAGACCGGCTGCGGTGAGCGTGGCGGTCGGCGCGCGGCCGGTGGTGTCATCGACCAACTCCAACGCCCCGGTCGTGCCGTCAAGCAGGTGGGTGCCGGCCAACCAGCGGTCACCGGTCAGCTCGATCCGCACCCGGCCCGTGCCCGCGGGCAGCCCGCTCAACGCGTCCAGCGACAGCAGCCGGGCCATCGGCGCGGACGCACCCGGCACCTGGGTACGGGCCTCGACGTGCACGTCCAGATCGGTCAGCCACAGCTCGGGCAACTCGTCCGGCGGAACCTGAACGGTGATCCGCTGAATCTGGTCGACGTGCCGGGCGAAGAACTGCAGCAGCAGCGCCCTCGCGAGCGGGTCGGTGACCAGCAGCTCGTTGCCGTGCAGCGTGCCGCCGTATTCGTCGATCCGGTACGTCACCGCGCCGGTGACCTCCCCACCGACCCGGGCGGTGAGCAGCCAGAACTCGTCGCGGTCACGCATCCCGACCGCCCGGTGGTCCGGGAAGATCGCAAAGCCGTGTCGTTCCTGGAGGTTGCGTTCGGTGAACGCCCGCCACGCCGGATAGCCGGCGGCAATGCGTTCCCAGCTGACCTCGCCGGGCAGATCCACCCGGAGCAGCGAACCCAGGTTGGCTGGGCTGAAGGTGACCCGGCGCGGCTTGGGCAGCCCGATGTAACCGAACCGGGCGTAGAAGCTGGGCCGGAACGGATAGAGCGCGCTGAGCGGATGGCCCTCGTCGCGCATCTCGTCGAGGAGTTGGTGCAGCAACGTCCGGACGTGCCCCTGCCGGCGGGCCAGCGGATGGGTCGCCACCCCGGCGACACCGGCCATCGGCAGCACCACCCCGCGCAGGTTCTGTCGCATCGGGATGGCCGAGACGGCGGCCAACGTGGTGCCGTCCTCCTCGGCGATCAACGTCCGGTTGCCCTGGTTGTAGGGCAGGTAGTCGCGGAACTCCGCCGTCCGGGCGGCGCTGAGCGGCGAGGACTCGAAGGCGTACGCGGCAAGCGGAAAGCTGGTGGTGAGACGGTCGTCGTCGGTCACCCGGCGAATGGTCATTCGCCCATCTCAACCCGCCGCGCTGGTCGCAGCAACCGGATTGGCCCGATCCACGGCCGGCCCGGCGTCAGCCGACCGGCAGGTGCCGCAGGTGGCGACGGCGGCGCAGGCGGCGGCCCCCGAACCAGTCGGTTCGGGTGAGCCGCCGAGGGAGCCGTACGGGTCAGCGGGCGACGACGTCGGAGACCACGACAGTGACGTTGTCCGGTGCACCGGCGTGGTGAGCCAGCTTCACCAGCTGCTCCCCGCACTGCTGGCGGTCTGCGTACATGCCCAGGGCCGCGGCGATGGCCTCGTCCTCGACGTAGTCGGAGAGCCCGTCGCTGCACAGCAGCAGCCGGTCACCGGCGACCACGGTGAGCACCCCGACCGCCGGTGGGGTGTCGGCGCCCTGCACGGCCCGGGTCACCAGGGACCGCTGCGGGTGGTGGCGGGCCTGCTCGGGAGAGAGAGTCCCCTGATCGACAAGCGCCTGCACGAACGTGTCGTCCCGGGTGAGCTGGGTCAGCTCCCCCTCACGCAGCAGGTAGCAGCGGGAGTCGCCCACCTGGGCCAGCACCAGCGTCTCCCCGGCCAGCAGCGCCGCGGTGAGCGTCGTACCCATGCCGTCCCGGCTCGGGTCGACGGTGATGGCGGCGTGGATGCGCTGGTTGGCGGTGCTGACCACGGCACGCAGCGCGTCGGCGGCGCCGTCGGGGTCGGTGGGGGGAGCCAGCTCGTCCAGGATCCGGATCACGATCTCGCTCGCCACCTCGCCCGCAGGCAGCCCACCCATGCCGTCGGCGACCGCGATCAGGCGGTCACCGGCGAGGGCGGAGTCCTCGTTGTTGGTGCGCACCAAGCCGATGTCGTTGAGGATGACCGAGCGGAGGATCAGCGTCATGGGGTCAAGCTTGCCAAGAACAACCGGCATTCGTCTCTACGCCTCCTACCTAGGTCGAGAAATGATTGCGATTATCGTCGACGAGGTCGACGGTCCGTGACCGATCGGCGGGGTCTCAGCGGCGCGGATAGCGCAGCAGCAGGCTCGCGGCGACCTCCTCGTCGCCCACCGCCGCGTAGGTGTGTGGCACGTCCGACACCCAGCGGAGGTGGCCACCGGCCGTGGCCGTCAGCGGTGCGTCGGCCGGGCCGGCGCGCAGCACCCCGGCGAACACGGTGACGTGCTCGGTGACTCCCGCCGGGTGGGCGGGAGAGAGCTGGCCGGGGCCGGGCGCGACCCGCATCCGGTACAGCTCGTAAGTCGCGTCGGTGTCGGTGAAGACCTCCAGCAGGGTGGCGGTGACCGCGGTGCCGTGCACGGTGGGCCCGGCGGCGGGCTCCGCCAGCACCGCCGTCAGCGGTACGCCGAGCTGCGCGGTGACCGCCCAGAGCGTCTCCAGGGTCGGGTTGCGGGTGCCGTGCTCCAGACCGGAGAGAGTGGCCTTTCCGACACCGGCGAGCCGGGCGAGTGTGGACAGCGAGATCCCCTGCTCCTCGCGCAGGGCGCGGACCCGGCGCCCGACGACGACGGGATCCACGTCGAGGCCCGGGCGCGGGGCTGGTGATGGGTGCGGCACCCGGCTATCGTGCTACACGCTTCCGTTCCGTAAACGGAACAGTCGGGAGGGGTGTGATGGCCGGACGCGTGCAACCGGTGCTGGCTGGGGTGGTGACCGCGCTGGTGGGCTTCGCCAGCTCGTTCACCGTCGTGCTGGCCGGGCTCGGAGCGGCAGGCGCGTCGGACGCACAGGCCGCCTCCGGCCTGCTCGCTCTCTGCGTGGCATGTGGGATCGCCGCCGCCTGGCTGGGCTGGCGGTACCGGATACCGATGAGCGTGGCCTGGTCCACTCCGGGCGCGGCGCTGCTGGTGGCGACGGGGCCGCCGCCGGGAGGATGGCCGGTGGCGGTGGGCGCCTTCCTCGTCTCCGGTGTGCTGATCGTCGCCGCCGGGTTGTTCCCGCCGCTCGGCCGTGCGGTAGCCGCCATCCCCAAGCCGGTGGCCGGCGCCATGCTCGCCGGAGTGCTGTTGCCGCTGTGCACCGCCCCGGTCCGCGCGCTGGTCGAGCTGCCGGTGGTGGCCGGATCGGTGGTGGTCGGCTGGCTGCTGCTGCACCGGTTCGCCCGACGCTGGGCGGTGCCCGGTGCGCTGGTGGTGGCCGTGGCGGCGATCGCACTGACCGCACCGCCGACCGGCCTTACCGCTGCCGCGCTGATCCCGTCGGTCACGCTGACCGCGCCAACCTGGAACGCGTCCGCACTCGTCGGAGTGGCGCTGCCGTTGTTCCTGGTCACCATGGCCGCGCAGAACGTGCCCGGGATGGCGGTGCTGGTCGGCTACGGCTACCGGCCGCCGTTCGGCGCCGCACTGCGGACCACCGGCCTGGCCAGTCTGCTCGCCGCCCCGGCCGGTGGGCACGGGGTGAATCTCGCGGCGATCACCGCCGCGCTGGCCGCCGGCCCCGACGCGCACCCCGACCCGGAGCGCCGATGGATCGCCTCGGTCACCGCAGGTGTCGGGCTGGCCGTGCTCGGACTGGGCGCCGGCGTGGCCACCACGCTGGTGGCGGTCGCCCCACCGATCCTCATCGAGGCGGTCGCCGGGCTGGCGCTGCTGGGCGCCCTGGCCACCGCGCTCGCTGCGGCGGTGACCGACCCGGCGACCCGGGAGGCCGCCGTGGTCACCTTCGTGGTGACCGCGTCCGGGGTGACGCTGATCGGTGTGGGCGGCGCGTTCTGGGGCCTGGTCGCGGGCTGCCTGATGCTGCTGCTCTTCCACCGCCGCCAACCCGCCCCGGCTACGCCGGCCCCCGCCGCGCCGGCCTCCGCCGCGCCGGACGAGCCCGCCCCGGCCGCGCCGGGCAGATCCACTCGGGTTTCATGAAGTCGGGCCGTCCCGAGGCTCCGGACACCCCGATTTCCGTGAACCCGAGTCGATCAGGGCCGTTGGGTCACTCCTCAGGCGGCAGGTCGGCCACCCCGACGGCCAGGAGGACCCGGCCGTCGGCCACCGACCCGATCCGGTCGGCCGGGACGTAGACCGCGCCCGTGCGGGTCAGGTCGGTCGAGACCTTCAGATAGCCGCTGTGCAGCAGTCGGGCCGCCAGATCGGCCGGGACGTCCGGCTCCTCGACCGCGGTCGCCTCGATCAGCTCGTCCAGGCTGCTGCCCGGGTCGGCGGTCGGTGTCTGGACGGTCACCGCGTTCGGGTCACCCCGCTGGACGAGGTCCACGGTGCCGACCTCGGTGCCAGCTGAGTCGATCACCGGCATCCCGGTGGTGATCCGCGAGATGGTCGCCTGCTGCTCGTCCTGCTGGTCCATCCCGCTGCGGTTCCCAGAGCAGCGCGCCGCTAAACGCCGCCGCCCACTCACCCCGCCCGTCCGCTGCCGGCCCGCCTGCCCGTCCCTTCACCCGCCGCTCAGCGGCAGCCGCGGCCTCGGTGTAGTCGCACCTCGTCCCAGGGCAGTGGCTCGGAGGCGGCCGGTCGGAGCCGGGCCGATGAGGCGGTGGGCTCGGAGGCGAAGGGTTCGGAGGCGGTGGGTCGGGGAGGCGGTGGGCCGGGGGCGATGGGCTCGGAGGCGATGGGCTTGGGGAGCGTGATGACTGTGAGTCATATTGATGCCTCACAGTCATCACCGCCAAAAGCAATACCGCCTCCACGGCCCGCGCGAGGTGGCGGCGGCGGGCCGCCGCGCCAGTGGCACGCAGCAGACGGCACGCAGCAGACGGCACGCAGCGCCCGGCACCCTCGCGCGTGCACGGTGTTTCGCACACTCAGGTGTTCGGGAGGGTCCAGCCGCCGGGCGGGCGGGGGGACAGCTCCCGCCAGGTGTCCGGGCCGTCGAGCAGCGCCCGGACGGTGTCCTCGGCCTCGTCCGCACTGCCGTACTCGTAGAAACGGGAGATGCCCTCGGCACCGCCGGCCCGCTGCTCGACGTGCCAGCGGTCGGCGTCCACCCGCAGGAAGACGTCCCGCCGGGCCAGCCGCCCCCACTTCCCGTTCCACCAGTGCTTTCGCTGCTCCATGGCGGGACTCTATCGAACACACGTACGAGAAAGTGCGGCCCCTGCGGGAATCCCACAGGGGCCGATGTGCATCCGTTCGGTCAGCGCTGCGTCGGCGGTTCCGGACGACGGCCCAGCACGTCGTCCAGTGCTCCACGCTGCTGGCCAGGGGTGGTGTGGCCGGCGGAGACCAGGGCGTCCCGGATCTCGGTGAGCAGCTTGACCTCCTCGCTCGGCGCCGAGGGCGGCGGCTCCTCGCCCCGCTTGCGCCGCTCGGCCAGCCGGTTCATCGGGTAGACGACCAGGAAGTAGAGCGCCAGCGCGGTCAACAGGAAGGTGATCGCCGCGTTGACGAACGCCACCCAGTCGAACGGGATGCCCCGGAACTTGGGTGTCGAGCCGCTGAGACCGTTCTGGTTGCCGGTGATCAGCACGATGATCACGCGGACCAGTGGTTCGAGAAACGACTTGGTGAGCTGAGTGACTACGCCCGTGAACGCGGCGCCGATGACGACACCGACCGCCAGGTCGACGACGTTGCCGCGCATGATGAAGTCTTTGAAGCCCTTGAGCATTCGTACTCCCGAGGTGTCCGCTTTTCTGTCGGGCACAACCTATGCCCGTTCGGCGGGTTCCAGAAAAGCGCCGGCTTCGAGCGCCGCCCGGCCGGGATCGCCGGCCCGGATCGCCTCGACCAGCCGGGTGTGGTCGACGTAGCGCTCGGGCGTGAGCTCCCCGCCCATGGCCTGGGCGACCGTGCTGCGCAGTGCGGTGCCCACCGAGGCGTACAGCTCGGCGAGCATGGCGTTGTGCGCGGCGGCGACCACCGCGGTGTGCAGTGCCGCGTCGGCCTCGACGAACGCCTCGACCCGGCCGCCGTGCCAGGCGGCCTCGCGCTGGGCGAGCGCGCCGTCGAGCGCCGCCAGGTCCTCCGGGGTACGCCGCAACGCGGCGAGCCGGGCGGCCTCCACCTCGAACGCGCGGCGTACCTCGATGACCTCGGTCATCCGGTCGTCGCCGAGTCGGCGGGCGACCACCGGGGCCAGTTCGTCGGTGGACACCACGTAGGTGCCGGAGCCCTGCCGGCACTCCAGCACCCCGGCGTGCACCAGGGCGCGGACCGCCTCGCGGACCGTGTTGCGCCCGACGCCCAGCGCGGCGACCAGTTGTGGCTCGGTGGGGATGCGCCCTCCGACGGGCCATTCGCCGCCCAGGATGCGGGCGCGCAGCTGCTCGGTGGTCTGCCGGACCCGGTGGCCGCGCGGTGGCACGGCGGGCTGGCCGCGGGGCGGTGCCGGCGGCGCGGAGGGGAATTCAACCGACGGTGGCACTGGTTACATCACCGGTCCCAAACTCATCCCATGATTGTAGGTTAGCGGTCATGACCCCGCCACCAACCGCCGCTCCGGCGCTGCCTGCCCCCGTCGCCGCTCCCGTCGCCATCGACAGTCGTCCGACGCGGGACCCCGGCACCGGCCGGAGGACGCACCCGGCGACCGGTGGCGCGCTGGTGCTGGTCGGGATGCTGCTGGTCGCGCTCAACCTGCGCGCCGTGGTGACGAGCCTCGGCGCACTGCTCGACGAGGTCCGCGACGGGCTGGGCCTCTCCGGCGTCACCGCCGGCCTCGTCACCACCCTGCCGACCATCGCGTTCGCCGGCCTCGGCGCGCTCACCCCGTGGCTGGTCCGCCGGGTGGCGCCGGCCCGGGTGCTGGTGGTCGCCATGCTCGCCCTCGCCGTCGGCCAGGTGCTGCGGGTCGCCACCGACTCGGCCTTGATCTTCGTGCTCACCAGCGCGCTGGCGCTGTCCGGCATCGCGGTCGCCAACATCCTGCTGCCGATGCTGGTCAAGCAGCACTTCCCGCACCGCACCGGCCTGGTCACCGGCGCGTACACGATGGCGTTGACAGTGGGCACGACGGTGGCCGCAGCCTCCGCGGTGCCGATCGCGCACGCCTTCGGGTCGTGGCGGGCCGGGCTCGGCGTCTGGGCCGCGATGGCCGCGGTGGCCGTACTCCCGTGGGTGCCGCTGGCGCTGCGAGCCCGCGCCGCGGCGCGGCGGGCGACCCCGACGGCAGTCGTCGCCACGCCCGCGCGGGTCCGGCCGGCGCGGACCCGGCTCGGGTGGGCGATGGCCGTCTACTTCGGGGCGCAGTCGCTCAGCGGGTACGCGATCATGGGCTGGCTGGCCCAACTGTTCCGCGACGCCGGCTACCAGCCGGAGTCGGCCGGGCTGCTGCTCGCCGGGGTGACCGCGCTCGGCGTGCCGATCGCGCTGCTGATGCCCACCCTGGCCGGTCGGCTCGGGAGCCTGCGGCCGCTGGTGCTCGGGCTCACCACCGCCTCGGCACTGGCCTATCTGGGGTTGGCGCTCGCACCGCACGGCGCCGCGCTGCTCTGGGTCGCCCTCCTGGCGATCGGGCAGGGCGCGTTCCCGATGATCCTGACCGCCATCGGCCTCCGCGCCCGCACCGCCGAGGGCACCGTCGCGCTCTCCGCGTTCGCGCAGAGCACCGGGTACGTGATCGCCGCCCTGGGCCCGCTGATGGTCGGCATCCTCTACGAGGCCACCGGCGGCTGGACCGCGCCGATCGGGTTCCTGCTGGGTGCCCTGGCCGTGCAGACGACGGCGGGCATGGCGATCGCTCGTCCCCGTTACGTCGAGGACGAGTGACGCACGCCGACGGTCAGGTCAGGAGGAAGCCGGCGTCGGTTCGCCGGCGACTGCCTCATCCACCGTCGGGTAGGTGTGCAGCACCTCGACCAGCCCGCTCACCTCAAGGATGCGCAGCACGCCGCGCTGCGGGGCGGCCAGCCGGACCACGCCGCCGGCCTCGTCACAGCTGTTCTTGGCGCGGACGAAGACCGACAGACCGGTCGAGTCGCAGAACGAGACGTCCGCCAGGTCGAACACCAGCCGGTTGCGGCCCTTGTCGAGCAGGTCGGTGATCTGGTCCTGCAGCTGCGGTGCGGTGGCCATGTCCAGCTCGCCCGCGACCGCCACGACGACCACGTCGCCGCGTTGTTCCGTGTGCACCGTCAACGACATTCGCCAGACCTCCTGTTATCGGGGGAACGGTATCCCACCACCACGGTCGGAGGTAGAACGGGAGTCGTCCTCCGGTGGCCATCGTCATTCCGTTGCTACGGGGCAAGTAGTTGATCAGGCCCCGGTGATAGAGTCCGCCCGGTCCAGGTCAAGGGGGTTCGAAATGGCGTTGAGCACCGAAGAAAGTGGTCGGCTCGCCGCGCTGCTCAGCGGGCAGGACGAACGGGTCACGACTCGGTGGACCGAGATCGTCACCAGTTCGTTGCGGGGCCGGCTGAGCCAGGCAGAGCTGCGCCGGCAGGTCCAGGACCTGCACCGCGCCATCATCACCACCAGCGAGCAGGGCCCTATCGACCTGTCCGCCGACAGCGCCGCCGAACTGCGCGCCGCGCTCTCCGAGCTGTCCCGTGGCCGGGCCCGGCAGGGCTTCTCCGCCACCGAGACCACGATCAGCATCTTCGCGCTGAAGGACGTGCTGGCCGAGCTGGTGCAGGAGGCCGGCGGTCCGAACGCGCTGAACGACTACGTCGCCTTCTCCAGGCTCGTCGACGAGATGGGCCTGTTCACCTTCGAGAGCTTTGTCCGTACCCGGGAGAGCCTGATCGCCGACCAGGCCGAGCAGCTGCTCGAGCTCTCCACGCCGGTGGTCAAGCTCTGGGAGGGCGTCGTCGCCGTGCCGCTGGTCGGCACCCTGGACTCGGCCCGCGCCCAGGTGGTCATGGAGCGCCTGCTGCAGACCCTCGTCGACACCGGCTCGCCGTACGCGATCATCGACATCACCGGCGTACCGGCGGTGGACACCCAGGTCGCCCAGCACATCCTGAAGACCGTGGTGGCCGCCCGACTGATGGGCGCCGACTGCATCATCTCGGGCATCCGCCCGCAGATCGCGCAGACCATCGTGGCGCTCGGCATCGAGTTCGGTGACATCGCCACCAAGGCGAGCCTCGCCGACGCGTTGCGCCACGTGCTGCGGCTCAACGGGGTGGAGACCGCCCGTCGCCAGCCGCGCCGGGGCTTCTGATGGAACGCGTACCGATCCTCAAGATCGGCGACATCCTGCTCGTCTCCATCCAGCTCGACATGTCCGACCAGACGGCGGTCCAGCTTCAGGAGGATCTGGCCGAGCGGATCGTCGACACCGGCTGCCACGGCGTCATCATCGACATCACCGCGCTGGACATCGTCGACTCCTTCGTGGGGCGGATGCTCTCCGCCATCGCGTCGATCTCCAAGGTGCTCGACGCCGAGACGGTGGTGGTCGGGATGCGTCCGGCCGTCGCCATCACCCTTGTCGAACTCGGGCTGTCGCTGAACGGCATCCGTACCGCGCTGAACGTCGAGCGCGGCATGGAGCTGATCGCGGCTGCCCACGCCGACGAGCTCGACCACCAGCTCGACGACGATCCGGACGCCGAGACGGCCACGCCATGACCGCGGGCGTCGACCTCGGCCAGCCACAGGCGCAGTCGGTCCGCAGCGATGAGGACGTGGTGCGCGTCCGGCAGTTGGTCCGCGCCGTGGCGGTGGCCAGCAAGCTGTCCCTCGTCGACCAGACCAAGGTGGTCACCGCGGCGAGCGAGTTGGCCCGCAACACCCTGGTGTACGGCGGCGGCGGTTCCGTCGAGGTGACAGTCGTGGACAACGGCCTACGCAAGGGCGTGCAGATCGTGTTCGCCGACTCCGGGCCGGGCATCGCCGACCTCGACCTGGCGATGACCGACGGCTACACCAGCGGCGGCGGCCTCGGCCTCGGGCTCAGTGGGTCGCGACGCCTGGTGGACGAGTTCCAGATCGAGACGTCAGCGGAGACCGGCACGCGGATCACGGTCACCAAGTGGTCCAGGTGAACGCCGACGCGGTCACCGACAGTGGCATCTGGTTCCGAGTGGAGGCCAGCAGCGCCGCGAGTGCCGTCCGGCGTGCCGCCGAACGGCTCGGCGCGCAGGTGGAGATGGGCGGGGCGCGCATCGCCGACCTGGCCATCGTCGCTGCCGAGCTGACCAGCAACCTGGTCAAGCACGCCGACGACGGTGTCCTGCTGCTCCGACCGGTACGGCGGGCCGGGCAGGCCGGCGTGGAGCTGGTGGCGATCGACTCCGGGCCCGGCATGGCCGACCTGACCGTCTCGTCCCAGGACGGGCACTCCACCACCGGCACACTCGGCATCGGTCTGGGTGCCATCGTCCGGCAGGCCAGCTGGTTCGACGGATACTCGCTGCCCGGCAAGGGCACAGTCCTCGCCGTGCAGGTCTGGCCTGCCGAGGCGCGGCCGTCCCCGTCCTGGGCGGGCGCTCTCACCCGACCGCTGACCGGCGAGACGGTGAGCGGCGACGGGTACGCCGTCCGGGTCGCCGACGGGCGGCACCAGGTGCTGGTCAGCGACGGACTGGGGCACGGCCCGCTGGCCGGGGCCGCCACCGATGCGGCGCTCGCCGCGTTCCGCAACGCCCCGGCCGGCCCACCGGCGACGGTGCTCGGTCACCTGCACCGGAGCATGTCGCACACCCGTGGTGCCGCACTCGCGGTCGCCGAGTTGGCACCCGAGACCGGGGTGTTGCACTACGCCGGCCTGGGCAACATCTCCGGCGTGGTCGTCGATGCTGACGACAAGCGTCGCGGGCTGGTCTCGCTGCCCGGCATCGCCGGGCACCAGCGGCCGACGATCCGGGAGTACACGTACCCGTTCGGTCCGGACGCCCGACTGGTCATGCACAGCGACGGGGTGGTCGACCGGTGGCGGCTGGCCGACTACCCGGGCCTGATGGAGAAGTCACCACTGGTGATGGCGGCGACGCTGCTGCGTGACGCGGGTGTGCGGCGCGACGACGCTTGCGTACTTGTCGCAAGGTCCTGGGGATGACCGACGAACCTGCGGCCCAGCCGCTGCTGCAGATGGCGCTGCGGGTCGAACAGGACATCTTCGTGATCCGCCAACGGGGCCGCGAGGTGGCCGCGGTGGTCGGCCTCGAACACCAGGACCAGGTGCGGGTCGCCACAGCGCTCAGCGAGGTCGCCCGGGACCTGCTGCGGACGACCGGGGGAGCGGACGTCTCCTTCCACGTCGACGCGGGTGCCGACGGCCGGTGCCACCTGCGCGCCGACCTGGCCCCGCTGGCCCCGCTGCCGGACGACCGCTACCAACCGCAGTCCGGTGCGGTGTCCCGACTGGTCGACACACTGAGCGTGTCGACCGCCGAGGGGGTTACGGTCGTACGGATGTCCCGACGAGTCCCGGCCAACGCGCCGACGCCGACCCCGGAGCGGCTCGCCGAGTTCCGTACCGAACTCGGCCGTACCGCGCCGGGTAGTGCGCTGGACGAGTTGACAGTGCAGAACGGGCAGCTCATCGCCGCGCTGGACGAGGTGCGCAGTCAGCGCGACGAGCTGGCCGTGCTGAACGAGGAACTGGCCGAGACCAACCGCGGCGTGCTGGCGCTCTACAACCAGCTCACCGAGGAGTTGGAGGAGACCAACCGGGGCGTCGTCGCCCTCTATGCCGAGCTGGACGAGAAGTCGGCCCAGCTCCGCACGGCGAGTGAGTCGAAGAGCCGGTTCCTGGCCAACGTGAGCCACGAGCTGCGCGCGCCGGTCACCGCGATCATCGGCCTGGGGCGGCTGCTCACCGACTCCGCCTCCGACCCGCTCACCGACGAGCAGGGACGCCAGGTCGATCTGATCCGCTCATCGGCGGCGGACCTGCTCAACCTGGTCAACGAACTCCTCGACCTGGCCAAGGCGGAGTCCGGTCGGATCGAGCCGGACGTGACCGAGGTCGACCTGCGGCCGCTCTTCGGTCAACTACGCGGCACCCTGCGCGCGCTGGCCACCCGCCCGGAGGTGGAGCTCGTCGTGGAGGAGCTCACCGGGCCGGCCCTGCTGCGGACCGACGAGGTGCTGCTCGGTCAGGTGCTGCGCAACCTGCTGCACAACGGGTTGAAGTTCACCGAGCGCGGCGAGGTGCGGCTGCGGGCCAGCCAACACGGCGACCGTTGGCAGTTCGATGTCAGCGACACCGGGCCGGGCATCGCCCCAGAGTTGCACGACCGGATCTTCGAGGAGTTCTACCAGATCCCCGGCGCCACCCGGGTCGGCGGCACCGGCCTCGGTCTGCCGTACGCCCGGCGGTTGGTGACGCTGCTCGGCGGGTCACTGGAGCTGACCAGCGCGCAGGGCGAGGGCAGCACGTTCACAGTCTCCCTGCCCACAGGCGGGGCGTGACGGCGTGGACGGCATGCCGACAACCATCCTGGTGGTCGACGACAGTCGTACCAAGCGTTACCTGTTGGTCAGCTGGCTGACCCGGGCCGGGTTCACGGTGCAGGAGGCCGAGAACGGCGCCGAGGCGTTGGCTCGGGTCGAGGTGGACCGGATCGACCTGGTGGTCCTCGACGTCCGGCTGCCCGACCTGAGTGGCTACGAGGTCTGCGAACAGATCAAGATGCGGCACCCGGCGATGCCGGTGATCCATGTGTCGGCGCACGCCGTGGACGTGTCCGACCGCGCCCAGGGGCTGACCCGGGGCGCTGACGCGTACCTGACCGAGCCGATCGAGCCCGAGGAGCTGATCGCCACCACCCGGGCGGTGCTGCGCTACTACCAGGCGCGGCAGCGTGCCGAACTGCTCGCCGAGCGGCTGCTCGGGTTGGCCGACACGACAGTCGCGGTGCACGCCGCGCCGACCTTCGCGCGTCTGTTGGAAGCCGCCGCCGAGGGCGCCGCCCAGATCTTCCGGAGCCCGGCGGCGGTGGTCGCCGAAACCTTCGACGGTGACTGCCTCGCGGGCGTCTGCGCCGGTCCCGGCACGGCGACCACCGTGGTGCCGTGGGTCGTCGACGACACCGGGGTGCCCACCGGCGCCACAGTACGGGTGGAGGCCCCGGAGAGCTGGTCGCTCGTCGACTGGCCGGCGGACGACACCGTGACAGTCGCCGCCGCCCGGCTGCGCGAGGACCGGGCCCCGCTGTACGTGGTGGTTCCGACCGCCACCCAGACCGCGCAGACCCCGGTGCTCAAGCAACTGGCCCAGGCGGTGGCGGCGGCCGTGGAGGGGCAGCGCTCGTTCGACGAGGAGCACCGGATCGCTGTCACCCTCCAACGCAGCCTGCTCCCGCGGGGGCTGCCCACAGTGGCCGGCCTGGACCTCGCGGTGCGCTACGAGCCGGCCAGCGCGCAGACCGAGGTGGGCGGCGACTTCTACGAGCTGGTGATGCTCGACGGTCACCTGCTGCTCGCGATCGGGGACGTCGCCGGCCATTCGCTGCACGCGGCGACGGTGATGGCCGAGCTGCGGCACGCGGTGCGGGCGTACGCGGTCGAGGGCCACCAGCCCGGCGAGATCCTGCACCGCGTCAACGAGCTGATGCGGACACTGCTGCCGGACGAGTTGGCGACGCTCTGCGTGCTGCTGCTGCACCCGCCGACCGGACGGGTCCGGCTGGCCAGTGCCGGGCACCTTCCACCGCTGCTGGTCATGGACGGCAAGGTCGAGTTCGTGCAGCATTCCGCACCGCTGCTCGGTGTCCGCGCCCCGCGCCCGGCCGACCTGGAGTTCGTGGTGCCGGCCGGGGCCACGCTGGTCTTCTACACCGACGGGCTGATCGAGCGACGGGACGCCACCATCGACGAGGGGCTGGCCGCACTGGCCGGGGTCGCCGCGACCGTCGACGGTGACCTGGACCAGTTCTGCGCCCGCCTGCTGGTGGAACTGGCCCCACCGGAGATCCAGGACGACGTCGCCGTGGTCGTCCTGCGGCGTCGCTGATCTGCCAGCTCTGGCAGCTTGCCGGCTTTTTCAGCGCACCGAGCGGGCGTACGCGGCGGGGGACACCCCGGCCACGGCGGTGAAGTCACGGACCAGGTGGGCCTGGTCGCTGTAGCCGAGGTCGGCGGCGAGATCGGCCCAGCTCAGCGGGCCACCGGTGGCCTGTTCGACCGCCTCCTGGAGCCGGTAGCGGCGGATCACCCACTTCGGCCCGACCCCCACGTACTCGATGAACAGCCTCTGCAACCGGCGGACCGGAACGTCGTGCCGCGCGGCGAAGTCGTCGACGCGCAGCACCGTGCGGTCGGTACGGATCGCCTCGGCCAGTCGGATGGCCTCCTCGGCCAGCGGGTCCGGCTCCGGCTGCCAGGCGATGAGGAGGGTGTCCAGCGCCCGGCAGCGCTCGTCGTCGCCGGCCGCCGAGGTAGGGGACGCGCCCATGCCCACCGGGACGTCCGGATGGGTCAACCGGCCGAAGGGCAGCGGCTCCCTACGGCCGGTCAGTTCACTGACCGACCGCCGCCAGAACGGGTGGAAGCCGCCGGGGCGGAACTGCACCCCGGACACCCGGCCGGTGCCGTTGAGCGTGATCCGGAACAGGTCGCGGCCCACCCCGGCCACCTCGCCGGACTCGGGCCCGTCGTCGTCCCGTCGGAACACCACGTTCACCGCCGGGTGCGGCACGACCCGCTGCTCGAACGGCGCGCTCAACGTCCAGTCGATCAACCAGTAGTGCTCGACCCACTGGCGCAGCGACTCCGCCGGCAGGTGTCGGCGGAAACGCATCTCGCGCAGCAGGCGCCCGGGGTCGAGAATTCCCCGGCTGTCGCCACGCGGTCGCTGTCGCATTTGTTCAAGACCACCCTCATACGCTGGCCGTATGTCCACTCAGACTAGCGAGCTGCTGGCGGCCGCCGCGCCGCGAACCGTCGACGTCGTACGGGGTGTCTCCGACGACCAACTGGACCTGCCCACCCCGTGCAGCGACTATCTGGTCCGTGATCTGCTCAACCACCTCTTCCAGGTGGTGGTCAATTTTCAGGACCTGGCCGAGAAGCGACAGGTGGAGTGGGCCGAGAAGCCCGATCACCTGGGCGACGGCTGGCGGGACCGCTTCGAGGCGGAGACCGGCCGGTTGGTGACCGCGTGGTCGGATCCGTCCAACCTGGAGGGTGTGTCGCCGGGCATGGGCATGCCGCAACCCGTCATCGGCGGCATGGCCCTGCTGGACCTGACCGTGCACGGTTGGGATCTCGCGGTCGCCACCGGCCAGCCGTACCAGCCAGCCCCGGAGGCGGTGGCCGAGCTGCACGCGCTGGTGGAGCGGTTGGGTCCCACCGCCCGCAAGATGGGCGTCTTCGCCGACCCGCCCTCCACCCCAACCCCCACCCCAACCCCCGACCTGGCCCCCGACCTGGCCCACCTCCTGACCCAGACCGGCCGCACCCCCACCTGGCCCCAAACCCCCTAACCCCCCCCGGGCGCGCTCTTCTCTCGTTGATCATGAAGTTATTGCCCTCGATCTCGGCGTGTCGGCGCAATAACTTCATGATCAACGGGGGGTGGGGGCGGGGTGGGGGCAGGGCGGGGTGGGTGGGTGGGTGGGTTGTTGACTTGGGTATTCGCTGGGTGAATAGTGGGCGGGGTGTCCACGCCGCATGTTCTGCTCGGGTTGCTCGCTGGGGGCAGCCGGCACGGATATGAACTGAAGCGTGCGCACGACGAGCGGTTGCCCCGCGCTCGGCCGCTGGCCTTCGGGCAGGTCTACGCCACTCTCGGCCGCCTCGAACGTGACGGGCTGGTGGCTGCCGCCGGCCAGGACCGGGTGGCCGGGCCGGATCGCACGGCGTACGAGCTGACCGGCCAGGGGCGGGACGCGCTCGACCAGTGGCTGTCCACTGTGGAAGCCCCCATGCCGTACGTGACCAGCACGCTCTTTGCCAAGGTCGTGGTCGCGCTGCTGGTCGCCGATGTCGATCGGGCCCGGTCGTACCTGATCGCCCAGCGGGCCGCGCACACCGCACGGTTGCGTGAGTTGACCGCGGTCAAGGGCGAACCGTCCGCCACCCTCGGCGACGTGGTCGCGGCCGATTTCGCGATCGCCCACCTCGACGCGGATCTGCGGTGGCTGCACGCCACCCTGGGCCGGGTCGCCGACTGGCACCGGGAGGTGCATCCGTGACGCAACTCCAGGCTCGCGGCGTGGTTCGGGCGTACGGCCCGACGCCCGCACTGCGCGGCGTGACGCTCGACCTGGCCGAGGGCGAGATCGTCGCCGTCACCGGGCCGAGTGGCTGCGGCAAGTCGACACTGCTGCACTGCCTGGCCGGGATTCTCCGGCCGGACGCCGGCGAGGTCACCTGGCGTGGGCACCGCATCGACACCTGGTCGGAGGCGGCCCGGTCCCGGCTGCGGCGCACCGAGTTCGGGGTGCTGTTCCAGTTCGGTCAACTGGTGGCCGAGTTGACCGCCGCCGAGAACGTCGCACTTCCCCTGCTCCTCGCCGGCACGGGGCGGCGAGAGGCACGGACGGCGGCGCTCACCTGGCTGGAACGGTTCGGGGTGGCCGAGGTGGCCGACGTGCGGCCGGGTGAGATGTCCGGGGGTCAACAGCAGCGCTGCGCCACGGCGCGGGCGCTGGTGACCGAGCCTCGGGTGCTCTTCGCCGACGAGCCGACCGGCGCACTGGACACGCTCACCGGCGAGCAGGTCCTCACCCAACTGGTCCGGCTCGCCCGCGAGCAGCGCACCGCCGTCGTGCTGGTCACCCACGAGCCGCGGATCGCCGCGTACGCGGATCGGGAGATCGTGCTGCGCGACGGCCTGGTGGACCACACCGGCCTGGGGCTCGACGTGCCGCTGGCCGGCGGCGCCCGGTGAGGCCGACGACCCTGCTCCGCCTCGCGCTCGCCGGCACCCGCACCGACACCGCCCGGGTGGTGCTCACCGCGCTCAGCGCCCTGCTGGCCACCCTGGCCGGGCTCGCGGCGCTCACCGTGCTGGCCATCGAGAAACCCGTTGGCGACGCCTGGGAGCAGTCCGAGCAGTACCGCAACGCGTTGCTGCGGGAGCCCGGGTTGCGCGGCGGCACGGCGTTCGCGCTGCTGATGCTGATGGTCCCGGTGCTGGCGCTGGCCGGTCAGTGCGCCCGGCTCGGCGCGCCGGCCCGGGACCGCCGGTTGGCCGCGCTGCGGTTGGCCGGCGCCACTCCGGGCCAGGTCACCAGACTCGTGGTGTTGGAGACCGGCGTGGCCGCGCTGCTCGGCACTCTCGTCGGGCTGGGTGTGTACCTGGTCGGCCGCGACCTGCTGCACCGCCCGGACGCGCAAGGTCGACTGGCCCTGCCCACCGACGTGCTGCCGTCGACCGGCGCGCTGGCCGGCGTGGTGCTCGGTCTGCCGGTCGTGGCGGCGCTGGCCACCGCCCTGATGCTGCGTACGGTCACCACCAGCCCGCTCGGGGTGAGTCGTAAGGCCGCCCGCGAGCGCGGGCCAGGCCCGTGGGCCGGGCTCCTGATCGGGTTCGGCGTGGTCTCGTTCGCGCTGATCCGCCCGGTCGTCTACCGGGTCGCCGACGACGATGTGGTGACCGGCTGGCTGGTGCCACTGCTGTTCGCGGTGGGCGCGCTCGCGGCGATGATCGGGGTGGTGATCGGCACCGGCTGGCTGTCGTACCACTGCGGGCGGTTGTTACGTCGGCACGCCCGCAGGCCGGCTGCCCTGCTCGCGGCGGGCCGGCTGATGGCCGATCCGTGGGCGGGCAGCCGCACGTTCGCGGCGCTGCTCGCCGCCCTGATCTTCGGCGCGGGTGCGGCAGCCCAGCGCACCTACTTCGCCACGAAGGACCAGATCGAGCGGGAGCAGAGCCAACTCGCCGGGGCGGACGGCGGCGCCAACCCCTTCTACCTGTCGACGATGGACCTCGTCGACGGCGCGATCGCCGTGGCCATCCTGATCGCGACGGGCGGGCTGATCGTCGCGCTGGTCGAGGGGATCGTCGCTCGACGCCGCGCCTACGCCGCATTGGTCGCCACCGGGGTGCCCCGCGCCACGCTGGGCCGTTCGGTGGCCTGGCAGGCGTTGGTGCCGGCCGTGCCGGCGATCCTGCTCGCGCTCACCGTTGGCACGCTGCTCGGCCGAGGGCTCGTCGCGGACGTGTCGGAGGGCGGTGGTTCGACGTTGATCTGCGATGCCCCGGCCGCGCTCTGCGACGACCCTGCCACCCGGGACCAGTACTCCCGGATCGTGTACTACCCCGCGGTGCAGCGAGCCGTTCCCGTACCTCTGGAGCACCTGGCATGGCTCGGCGCCGGCGCCCTGGCGGCGGTGCTGGTGACCGTCGGTGTCGGCCTGCTCTTCCTGCGTGCCAGCACCGCGTTGGACGAGCTGCGGACGACCTGATCCGAACTGCCCCCGCCGGCCGGCCTGACCCAGGCGGTCCGGTCAGGCGGCGAGCAGGCCGGAGGAGAGTGCGATCAAGGTGCCGACCACTGCCGAACAACAGCAGACCAGCAGGCCGGCGACCACCGCGAGGATCAGCCAGACCCGGCGGTCCCGCGCCACCGCCGCCACGCTCGGTCGGCGGACGTCCTCGGCGGCTCCGCCGTCACTATCCGCAGCCCCGGTCACCCCGGAAGTCTAGGCCGCGACATCCGCCACGACCCGGAAAGGCCGGGCCGCGCATGCGCGACCCGGCCATGAGCCCGCCCGATCGTCGGAGCGGGTGGTCTCCCCGAGCAGCCGAGGGGACCACTCCCACCACCGAACGCGATCATGCTGACCCGTCAGGCGTGGCCGATGCGGTCCAGGATCCAGGCGTTGATGAACGCCTCCTCGCGCCACGAGTCGTAGCGACCGCTCGGGCCGCCGTGCCCGGCACCCATCTCGGTCTTCAGCAGGTAGTCGCCGCCCGGGGCGGCCGCCCGCAGCCGGGCGATCCACTTCGCCGGCTCCGAGTAGAGCACCCGGGTGTCGTTGAGGCTGGTCACCGCGAGGATCGCGGGATAGTCGACGGCGGCCACGTTCTCGTACGGGGTGTAGGACTTCATGTACGCGTACACCTCGGGGTCGTCGAGGGGGTTGCCCCACTCCTCCCACTCGGTGACGGTCAGCGGCAGCGACGGGTCGAGGATCGACGTGAGCGCGTCCACGAACGGCACCTGCGCCACGATCCCGGCGAACGCGTCCGGCGCGAGGTTGGCCACCGCGCCCATCAGCAGGCCACCGGCCGACGCGCCCCGGGCGACCAGCCGGTCGCTGGCCGTCCAGCCGGCCTTGACGAGGTGCTGGGCGCACGCCACGAAGTCGGTGAAGGTGTTCTTCTTGGCCAGCAGCTTGCCCTGGTCGTACCACCGTCGGCCCAGTTCACCGCCGCCCCGGGTGTGCGCCACCGCGAAGACCACGCCCCGGTCCAACAGGGACAGCCGGGCCACCGAGAACCACGGGTCCATGCTGGCCTCGTAGGAGCCGTAGCCGTACAGCTCGCAGGGCGCCGAGCCGTCCCGGGGGGTGCCGACGCGGCAGACCAGTGAGATCGGCACCCGCGTGCCGTCGTCGGCGAGCGCCCAGTCACGGTGCTGCTCGTACTCGGCCGGGTCGTACGGTCGCCCGTCCGGACCGGGCAGCACCGGCTTCTGCTTGAGCAGCACCATCTGCCGGGTGACCAGGTCGTAGTCGTACACCGAGTCGGGGGTGATCAGCGAGGAGTAGCGCAGCCGGACCTGGCCGGTGCGGTACTCCGGGTTGGCGTCCAACCCGACGCTGTAGAGCGGCTCGGGGAAGTCGATGTCGAACCCGTCGTCACTGCCCACCGGCAGCACCCGCAGCCCGGTGAGCCCGTCGGTGCGCAGCGACACCACCAGGTGGTTGGCGAAGGCGTCGACGGCCTCCAGTCGGGTACCGGGGGTGTGCTCGATCAGCGGCACCCAGTCGCCCGGTACGTCCGCCGAGGTGAACGCCAGCGCGAAGTCCTCCGCGCCGTCGTTGTGCAGGATCAGGAAGCGGTGGCCGTGGTGCTCCACCGTGTATTCGACGCCCTGCCGGCGGGGGGCGATCACCGCCGGCGCGCCGGTCGGGTTGCCGGCGGGGATCACCAGCACCTCGCTGGTCACCTTGCTGTGCACGTCGATGAGGATGAACTTCTCCGACCGGGTCAGCTCCACCCCCACCCAGAACCGCTCGTCGTCCTCCTGGTGGACCACCACGTCGTCGGCGGCGGCCGAGCCGATGGTGTGCCGCCAGACCCGGTTCGGCCGCCAGGCGTCGTCCACCGTCACGTAGAACAGCACCGAGGCGTCGGACGACCAGGCGGTGCCGTAGAACGTGTCAGGCACCTCGTCCGGCAGCAGCTCGCCGGTGGTGAGGTCCTTCACCCGCAGGGTGAACCGCTCGTCACCGGAGAAGTCGGTGGAGTAGGCCAGCCAGCGACCGTCCGGGCTGACGTCGAACGCGCCGAGCGAAAAGAAGTCGTGCCCCTCGGCCAGCAGGTTGCCGTCGAGCAGCACCTCCTCGCCGTCGAGCGGGGCGCCGTCCGCGCTGACCGGCGGGTCGGTCTCACCGTCGCGGACCGCCCGGCGACACTGCACTCCGTACTGTTGTCCCTCGACCGTCCGGGTGTAGTACCAGTGCCCGCCCTTGCGGGTCGGCACCGACAGGTCGGTCTCCTGGGTGCGTCGGCGAGTCTCCTCGAACAGGTCGGCCCGCAGGTCGGCCAGGTGTGCGGTACGCGCGTCGGTGTACTCGTTCTCGGCGGTCAGGTAGGCGATCGTCTCCGGGTCGTCCTTGGCGGCGAGCCAGGCGTACTCGTCGACGACGGTGTCGCCGTGGTGGGTGCGCTCGCAGGGCACCCGCTTCGCCGCGGGCGGGGCAGTCTCGGTGGTCACGGCGGCCACGTTACCGGCCGGCAGCCGCAGCGCGCCGGACCAGCGGCATCCCGATACTCGCCACCACGGCTTTCGAACACATGTACGATGGCCGGCATGGCGGCAGCAGCGAGTTCCCTAGGCCGGTCCGGAGCCCTCGAGATCACCCGGCGGTTGGCGGCGATCTGCGGTCCACCGTTCTCCCGGCTGGCCGGGCCCGCCGACGAGGTTGCGGGGCGACCGGCGCGCTGGGTCGCCGTCCCGGGCGGCCCGCACGCCGCCGCCGAGGTGCTGCGGCTGGCCGCCGTCCACGATCTGACGGTGGTGCCCCGAGGTGCGGGCACGAAGATCGACTGGGGTGCCGCCCCCGTTCAGGTCGACATCCTGCTCGACACCGGCCGGCTGGCCGGCATCGGTCACGAGCCGGTCGACTCGCTCGTGGCCGACGTGGGTGCCGGCACTCCACTGCGGGCGGTGCAGGCCACCCTGGAGCGCACCGGGCAGCGGCTCGCCATGGACGCCCCCTCACCCGGCGCGACACTGGGCGGTGTGCTCGCCGCCGGCGAAGCCGGCCCGCTGCGCCACCGCCACGGCAGCCCCTGCGACCAACTGCTCGGTGTGCGTTACCTCGCCGCCGACGGCGAGCTGATCAGCGTCGGCGGCGGCGCGCCCGGGCTCGACCTGGCCCGCCTGCTCTGCGGCTCCCAGGGCGCGCTTGGCGTGCTGGTGTCGGCGAGCCTGCGGGTGCAGCCGGTGCCGGCGAGCAGGCTCTGGGTGTCCCGCCCGGTGTGGACGCCGTTGGAGGTGCACGACCTGGTCCGGACGATCCTCGCCGCTCGGCTGGAGCCGTCGGCCATCGAGCTGGACCTGCCCGGAGGCACCCCCCGCCCCCGTACGCCGTACCCGCCCGGCCATCCGGCGGCCACCGCCCGGGAACGCCATCCCTCGATGTCCGGCCGGGCCGGCGCCCCGTCCCGGGCCGGCAGCCTGGTGGTGCTGCTGGAGGGCGGTCCCGCCGACGTCACGGAGCGTGCCGAGCGGCTGGTCGGCTTGCTGCACGGGGAGGCGACGATCGCCCACTCCGCGCCGACGTGGTGGCGCCGCTACCCGTTCGCTCCCGGTGACACGGCGCTGCGACTGGAGGTGCCGATCGGCGACCTGCACGCGGCCGTCTACGCGCTGCGCGACGCGGCCGGAGCGCCGGTGCCGGTGCGCGGCTCCGCCGGGCTGGGCGTGGTGCACGCGGCACTGCCCGGGGCGCTGGCAGCCGACCGGGTGGCGTCCATCCTGGCCGCCGTCAGAGGGGTGCTGTTGGCCCGGCAGGGTCGCTGCGTGGTGGTCTCCGCTCCGGCGGCGGTCCGCCAGGCGGTCGACCTCTGGGGCGAGCTGGCCGGCCTGGCCCAGTTGCGGGCCGCGAAGCGGCACCTGGATCCGGAGCACCGGCTCGCGCCCGGCCGGCTCCCCGGCGGCCTCTGAGGCCGGGCCGGCAGAGGGTCAGTCCATCCACCACCGGTGCATGTCCAGCAGCGGCGGGGTGAGACGGGCCGCCATCACCAGCAGGCCACCCACCGCGCCGGCCAGCAGCAGTGACCGGGTCACCCGGGGCAGGACCGCGCGCTCCCGGGCGACCACCGCCCCCGCGACGATCGCCAACGGCAGCCCGAGCACCGCACCCGTCAGGTAGAGCACCGCCACCACGGGGTGGAGCACACCGAAGAAGGCGATGTCCTTCGGGTCGTACGCGCCGGTCAGCATCTCGGCCGGCCCGACGCCGGCGCTCGTCATCCGTCCGACGTAGAGCAGCAGCACGGCGAGGAACCCGCCGATGGTCGCGAACTGCGCGGCGATCAGGGCCCGGACCGCCGGCCGGGAGTACGACGTGACCTGCGCGGCGCTCGTCATGGCCGTCAATCTACCCAGCGGGCCGACATCCGGGGGCCCGTGCGGCGGTCAGGTCGCGTCGTTGCGGAGCACCAGGACGGCGATGTCGTCCCGGGGCGGCTCGACCGAGAAGTTGATCGCCGCAGCGCGCAGCCGGGCGGCCACCACGTCGGCCGAATATCCGGCCAGGGGCGCGGCGGCGTCCCGCAGCCGGTCGGTGCCGAACAGCTCCCGGCCGCGCCTCCGCTCGGTGACGCCATCGGTGTAGAAGATCAGCGAATCGCCCGGTGCGAGCGTGATCTCCGCCGTCGGCGAGGTGATCGTGTCGAGCAGGCCGAGCGCGGTGCCGCCCGTGCCGACGAACCCGGCACCGCCCGTTGCGGCAAGCAGCACCGGCCGGTCGTGCCCGGCGAGGTGCAGCGAGACGTCCAGCTGGTCACCCTGGCCCGGCCCGACCGCTGCCAGCGCCAGCGTGCAGTAGCGACCGCCGCCGCGCTCGACAAGTGTCTCGTTGAGCCGCGCCAGCGCCTCCGGTAACGGTTTGCCGTCGCCGACCAGAACTCGGATCACGTCCCGAACCAGCCCGGTCACCGCGGCGGCCTGGACACCCTTGCCCGAGACGTCACCGATCACCACCAGCCAGCGCCCGTCGGGCAGCGGCACCACGTCGTAGAAGTCGCCACCCACCTCGGCGTCGTCGCCGGTCGGGACGTACTCGGCGGCAAAACCGATCCCGTCCACCAGCGGCAGCACCGGCGGCAGCAGAGACTGCTGGAGCGTCTGCGCCACCCGACGGCGTTCGGCGTGGATCCGGGCGTTCTCGATGGCCAGCGCGGCCCGCCGGGCTACGTCCTCCAACACGGCCACCTCGTCCGGGTCGTGCCGGTGCCGCTGGTGCCGCCCCACCGCCAGGGTCCCGAGTCGCTGCCCGCGCGCGATCAACGGAACGGCGAAACCCTCCATCGGCCCGCCCAGGGGAATCTGCGCCGCGCTGCGGGACGCCTCGCGGAGGCGGGCCTGGATCGAGTCCGGACCGGTCTCGGCCAGCACCTTGTGCAGTTGCGGAAGCATCGACTCGTCAGCGTGGCTGGCCGCCGCCAGCCGGAGCCGACCCCACTCGTCGGTGGTGTGCACCGCGCACCACTGACCGAGTCGCGGCACCACCAACTGCGGCACCAGCGCCATGGTCAGGTCGACGTCGAGCGACTGGGCCAGCAGCTCGCTCGCCTCGGCCAGGAAGGTCAGCCACACCTGCCGGCGGACGTCGGCCCGGCGCAGCCGGTCGTTCTCCAGGTGCAGCGACAGCCGCTCGGCGGTGAGCACCGCCAACGGTTGGGCGTACGCCGACGGCGCGGCGTCCAACTCCAACTCCCCGGCGTACGGGCGGTGCACAGTCAGCGGCACCCGGAGCAGTTCGCTGCCGGGGCGGGGCGGCCGACCGAAGCGGGCCAGCACCTGGCTGCCCTGCCCGTCGCCCCGGTCCAGGCGGATCGTCCCGCCGGCTGCGCCCACCATCTCGGCGACCCGGCTGAGCAGGCTGGTGGCGAAGTCAGGCAACGGGTCGTCCCCGTGCAGGTCGGGGGCGGTCTGCATGAGTTCGCTCATCGCGCTGGCGCTCGGCGCGGACCCGTCGGTGCTCGTCCGGGGGCCGGCGTTGGCCGGTGTCGATTCGCTGATGGTTCCGCTGCTGGGCAGGTCGGTGCCGGGGCGGTCCAGCCGGAACCAGACGCCCTTCCCGGTGGGCAGGTACGTGGTGCCCCACCGGCTGGCGAAGTGGTCGACGAGCAACAGGCCCCGGCCCCGCACGGAGACCTCGTTGATCTCGGCGGAGTCGTTGCGGTCGCCGACGGTCAGCTCGTCGCCGGAACCGGGGGCGAAGTCGGAGACGGTGACGGTCAGCCCGATCTCGTCCGCGACGACCTCGATGTCCAGTTCGGTACGGGCGTGCTCGACGGCGTTGGTGGTCAGCTCGGTGGTGAGCAGCAGCGCCTCGTTGGCCAGCTCGTCCAGGTGTGACTCGGTCAACACCGAGCGGACCACGGCGCGGGCGGCGGCCGGTGTGCGCCGGTCGGCGGGCAGCCGGACGCGCCGGACGGCCCCGTCCTGGGCCCCGGCCGTCGCGGGCCCAACCTCGCCTGACACCCCCGTATCCTCCACCGTCGCACTGCCGGGTGCCAAGCCGATCAACGATCCGGTGCTGTCGCGTCGCTCAGCGGCACCGCTGGCGGCGCTGGGGGCGGACGCGTCGAAACGACTGGCGCGGGAGCCGGGCGAGGTTTGCGGCGCGGCGTGCCGGCCCGACGCCGATCGGGCGGGTCGACGGGGCGATCGATGGCACCTGGCGGGTCGCGCACCCTGGCACCACGGCGCGCGCGGGCACAATATGGGGTGCCGGTGTGTCCGCACGGACCGGTGCCCCCGAGTTGAGCGAGGAATGATGACCACGTCGAAGCAGTCGGTGGCGGATCCGTCCGCGCTCGACAACGAGGCGCTCCTCGGTGAGTTGACCGAGGCACTGCGCCGGATCGGGCGGGGCGACCTGAAGGTCCGGCTTCCCCGCCGGGCCGGCGCGGCCGGTGAGGTGGCGGACGCCTTCAACGAGGTGGTCTCGCTTCAGGAGCGGCAGTATCTGGACCTGCGCCGGATCAGCCGGATCGTCGGTCGTGACGGCCGGCTCACCGAGCGGCTCGACGACGAGGGGCTGGACGGCTCCTGGGCGGAGGGGCAGCGGGCGATCAACTCGCTGATCGACGACCTGGGTCGACCGACCACGGAGATCGCCCGGGTGATCGTTGCGGTCGCCGACGGTGACCTGTCCCAGCACATGGCGTTGGAGATCGACGGTCGGCCGCTGCGTGGTGAGTACCTGCGCATCGGGCGCACCGTGAACACGATGGTGGACCAGCTGTCGTCGTTCTCCAACGAGGTGACCCGGGTGGCCCGTGAGGTGGGCACCGAGGGCAAGTTGGGTGGCCAGGCCGATGTGCGGGGCGTCGCCGGCACCTGGAAGGACCTCACCGACTCGGTGAACACCATGGCGTCGAACCTGACCGGCCAGGTGCGGTCGATCTCGCAGGTGGCGACGGCGGTGGCCAAGGGCGACCTGTCGCAGAAGATCACCGTCGGCGCGCGTGGTGAGGTGGCCGAGCTGGCCGCCACGATGAACTACCTCACCGACACGCTGCGGCTCTTCGCCGAGCAGGTGACCCGGGTGGCCCGTGAGGTGGGCACCGAGGGCAAGTTGGGTGGCCAGGCCGAGGTGCCGAACGTCGCCGGCACCTGGAAGGACCTGACCGACAGCGTCAACTCGATGGCGTCGAACCTGACCGCCCAGGTCCGTAACATCGCGCAGGTCTCGACGGCGGTGGCGCGCGGTGACCTGTCGCAGAAGATCACGGTGGCGGCGCAGGGCGAGATCCTGGAGCTGAAGGACACCGTCAACACGATGGTGGACCAGTTGTCGTCGTTCGCGGACGAGGTGACCCGGGTCGCGCGTGAGGTGGGCATCGAGGGCAAGCTGGGCGGCCAGGCCCAGGTGCGCGGCGTCTCCGGCACCTGGCGGGACCTCACCGAGAACGTCAACCAGTTGGCCGGCAACCTGACCAGCCAGGTCCGCAACATTTCCCAGGTCTCCACCGCCGTGGCAAAGGGTGACCTGTCGCAGAAGATCACGGTGGACGCCCAGGGCGAGATCCTGGAGCTGAAGAACACCGTCAACACCATGGTGGACCAGTTGTCGTCGTTCGCCGACGAGGTGACCCGGGTGGCCCGTGAGGTGGGCACCGAGGGCAACCTCGGCGGTCAGGCGCAGGTGAAGGGCGTTTCCGGCACCTGGCGGGACCTGACCGACAACGTGAACTCGATGGCGTCGAACCTGACCAGTCAGGTCCGCAACATCGCCTCGGTGACCACCGCAGTGGCGAAGGGCGACCTGTCGCAGAAGATCACGGTGGACGCGCGGGGCGAGATCCTGGAGCTGAAGTCGACTGTCAACACGATGGTGGACCAGTTGTCGTCGTTCGCCGACGAGGTGACCCGGGTCGCTCGTGAGGTGGGCACCGAGGGCAAGTTGGGCGGTCAGGCGCAGGTGCGCGGGGTCGCCGGTACCTGGCGGGACCTCACCGACAACGTGAACTCGATGGCGTCGAACCTGACCGCTCAGGTCCGCAACATCGCCCAGGTGTCGACGGCGGTGGCGAAGGGTGACCTGTCGCAGAAGATCACGGTGGACGCGCGGGGCGAGATCCTGGAGCTGAAGTCGACTGTCAACACGATGGTCGACCAGTTGTCGTCGTTCGCCGACGAGGTGACCCGGGTGGCCCGCGAGGTGGGCACCGAGGGCAAGCTCGGCGGCCAGGCGCAGGTGAAGGGCGTTTCCGGCACCTGGCGCGACCTCACCGACAACGTGAACTCGATGGCGTCGAACCTGACCAGCCAGGTCCGCAACATCGCCTCGGTGACCACCGCCGTGGCGAAGGGTGACCTGTCGCAGAAGATCACCGTGGACGCCCAGGGCGAGATCCTGGAGCTGAAGTCGACAGTCAACACGATGGTGGACCAGCTGTCGTCGTTCGCCGACGAGGTGACCCGGGTGGCCCGCGAGGTCGGTATCGAGGGCAAGCTCGGTGGTCAGGCGCAGGTGAAGGGCGTCTCCGGCACCTGGCGCGACCTCACCGAGAACGTCAACCAGCTCGCCTCGACGCTGACCACGCAGTTGCGGGCCATCGCCCAGGTGTCCACGTCGGTGACCCGGGGCGACCTGACCCAGCGGATCGCGGTCAAGGCGCAGGGCGAGGTCGCCGAGCTGAAGGACAACATCAACCAGATGATCGTCACCCTCCGGGAGACGACCAAGAAGAACGCCGAGCAGGGCTGGCTGGATTCCAACCTCGCCCGGATCGGCGGCCTGTTGCAGGGCCAGCGCGACCTCGGCGAGGTCTGCCGCATGATCATGACGGAGGTGACTCCGCTGGTCGACGCCCAGCTCGGCGCCTTCTTCCTGGCCGACGACACCGACGGCAGCATGCGGCTGCGGCTGACCTCCTCGTACGGGTACGTGGCGCGGGGGCACGACGTCACCTTCGGGCCGGGTGAGGGGCTGGTCGGGCAGACCGCGCTCTCCCGTCGCACGATCCGGGTCAGCGCCTCCCCGAACAGTCGGCTCACCCTGCGGTCCGGTCTGGCCGAGACACCCCCGTCCGACCTGGTGGTGCTCCCCGTCCTGTTCGAGGGCGAGCTGCTCGGGGTGATCGAGTTCGCCAGCGTGTCGGCCTTCTCCGAACTGCACCTGTCGTTCCTGGAGCGGTTGGTGCTCACCATCGGCATCGCGGTCAACACCATCCAGGCCAACCGGCGTACGGAGGAGCTGCTGGCCCAGTCGCAGCGGCTGGCGCACGAGATGCAGGAGCAGTCGGCGGAGTTGCAGCGCACCAACGCTGAGCTGGAGGAGAAGGCCACTCTGCTGTCCGAGCAGAAGGGCAACATCGAGACGAAGAACCGTGAGATCGAGCTGGCGCGGCTGGGCCTGGAGGAGAAGGCGCAGCAGCTGACCCGGGCGTCGGCGTACAAGTCGGAGTTCCTGGCGAACATGAGCCACGAACTGCGGACTCCGCTGAACTCGTTGTTGCTGCTGGCCCGCCTGCTGGCCGAGAACTCGGAGCAGAACCTCAGCCCGAAGCAGATCGAGTTCGCCCGGACCATCCACGGCTCCGGCTCCGACCTGCTGCGACTGATCGACGACATCCTCGACCTGTCCAAGATCGAGGCGGGCCGGATGGACGTCGAGCCGACCGAGATCCGCTTCACCGAGCTGCGCGGCTACGTCGAGCAGGCGTTCGCCCCGCAGGCCGAGGAGAAGAACCTGGACTTCCAGGTACGGGTGAGTAAGGATCTGCCGCCGGCGTTGGTGACCGACGCGCAGCGGTTGCAGCAGATCCTGCGCAACCTGCTCTCCAACGCGGTGAAGTTCACCGACAACGGCGCGGTGACGCTGCGGATCGCCCCGGCCGCGGAGAACGCGGTGTTCGATGTGCCGGCGCTGACGAACGCTCAGCAGGTGATCGCGTTCACCGTGATCGACACCGGGATCGGCATCTCCGACGACAAGTTGTCGATCATCTTCGAGGCGTTCCAGCAGGCCGACGGCACGACCAGCCGCCGGTACGGCGGCACCGGGCTGGGCCTGTCGATCAGCCGCGATCTGGCCCGACTGATCGGCGGCACCATCACCGTCTCGTCCGCGCCCGGCCAGGGCTCGACCTTCACGCTGTTCGTGCCGCAGGTGCTGGCCCCGGACGCGGTGGTCGTGCCGCAGATGCCGTCGCCGCAGCGCGCCGGGCTGCCGTCGTCGCTGCTGATGCCGCCGCTGGAGCTGCTGCCGGAACGGCCGGAGGCGCCGGCCACCCGTCAACTGGACGGTGCCACGGTGCTGATCGTGGACGACGACGTACGCAACGTCTTCGCCTTGACCAGCGCGTTGGAGCTGCACGGGATGACCGTGCTGTACTCGGACAACGGGGCGGACGGTGTCCGTCTGCTGGCCGAGCATCCGGAGGTGGACATCGTGCTGATGGACGCCATGATGCCCGACCAGGACGGTTACGAGACCACCCGCCAGATTCGCCGCAACCACCGGTTCGCCGACCTTCCGGTGGTCTTCCTGACCGCGAAGGCGATGCCGGGTGACCGTGAGTCGGCGCTCGCTGCCGGGGGCAGCGACTACATCACCAAGCCGGTCGACCTGGACGACCTGATCGAACTGATGTCGTCCTGGATCAACGGCAGCCGGACCGAGGAGACTTCGTGACCCAGATGGCCAAAGCGCTGCTCGTTGACGACCGGCGGCAGAACCTGACGGCCCTGGAGGCGATTCTTCAGGGCCTGCCGGTCCAGTCCGTGGCGGTGGAGAGCGGCGAGGCGGCGCTCAAGCAGCTGCTGGTGGACGACTTCGCGGTGATCCTGTTGGACGCGCAGATGCCGGACATGGACGGCTTCGAGACGGCGAGCCACATCAAGCGTCGCGAGCGGACCCGGCACGTGCCGATCATCTTTCTCACCGCCGCCGACCGGGACGCCCAGCTCGCCCTCCGGGGCTACCAGGTGGGCGCGGTGGACTACCTCACCAAGCCGTTCGACCCATGGGTGCTCCGGGCCAAGGTGTCGGTCTTCGTCGAGCTGTGGGTGAAGACCCGGCAGTTGGCCGCCCAGTCGGATCTGGTCCGGGAGCGCGACACGCAGTGGCGGCGGCTCACCGAAGCGGTCGACGAGGCGACCGCCCAGCTCCGCTCGGACGACCCGGAGGTCCGCGACCGGGCGGTGCGGCTGCTCGAGCAGGCCCGCTGGGGCAACACCGCCTGACGCGGCGGGGCGGCTCAGCCGGTGGGCTGGTCGTTACGGATCATCAGGGCACTGCGCAGGCCGGTGATGTCCAGTACGCGGATCAGGAAGTCGCCCACGTGCGTCAGCATCAGCAGGCTCTGCGCGTGGCTGGCCTTGCGGCTGAGCACGACCAGGGTGCCCAGCCCCTGCGAGTCGCAGAAGGTCACACCACCGAGGTCGAGGATGATCTTCGGGGGTGGGTCGGCCAGCACCTCGTTGACGACGGTGGAGAGCTGAGCCGCTGTGAGCATGTCGATCTCACCGGCCAGGCGCAAGACTGCTTCGTCGCCCGTCCGGTGTAGCGTGATGGACAGTTCGGCACGATCCACCCGGTCAGCCTAGCGCGATCCGACCGACCTGGCCTGTCGAGGCCGCGAGCCGTCACCGTCCAGGCCACGAGGCCCCTCCTGTCAGTGCTGCTGACCGGCGCGGGTCACAGGTGAGCCGGGTAACCCCCACCACGGGGTGGCTGCTGGTTGACCGTCCGGCGCTGTCACAATGGCGGCATCGTGACCGACATCTTCTCCGCCGGATCCGGCCGCTACCCAGCCGATGCGCCGGCCTCCGAGGCCCTGTTCGACCGCGCCCGCGCCATCGTGCCGGGCGGGGTGAACTCCCCTGTGCGCGCCTTCCAGGCGGTCGGCGGCACCCCGCGATTCATGGTCCGTGGTGAGGGCCCGTGGCTGTACGACGCCGACGGTCGCCGCTACGTCGACCTGGTCTGCTCCTGGGGTCCGCTGATCCTCGGGCACGCCCACCCGGAGGTGGTGGAGGCCGTCCAGGCCGCCGCCGCCCGGGGAACCAGCTTCGGCACGCCCACCCCCGGTGAGGTGGAGCTGGCCGCCGAGATCGTCGCCCGTACCCCGGTCGAGCAGGTACGCCTGGTCAACTCCGGCACCGAGGCGACCATGTCGGCGATCCGGCTGGCCCGCGGCTTCACCGGCCGCTCGAAGATCATCAAGTTCGCCGGTTGCTACCACGGCCACGTCGACGCGCTGCTCGCCGCCGCCGGCTCCGGCGTGGCCACCCTGGGCCTGCCCGACTCGCCCGGTGTGACCGGCGCGGCGGCCAGCGAGACGATCGTGCTTCCGTACAACGACATCCGGGCCGTCGAGGAGGCCTTCGCCGCCGAGGGCCCGCACATCGCCGCCGTGATCACCGAGGCCGCCGCCGGCAACATGGGTGTGGTGGCCCCCCGCGACGGCTTCAACCAGCAGCTCGCCCGGATCGCGCACGCCCACGGCGCCCTCTTGGTGGTGGACGAGGTGATGACCGGGTTCCGGGTCTCCCGCGCCGGGTGGCACGGCCTCGACGCCTCCGACGCGGACCTGTGGACGTACGGCAAGGTCATGGGTGGCGGCCTGCCCGCCGCGGCGTTCGGCGGGCGCGCGGACATCATGGCGCGGCTCGCGCCGGCCGGCCCGGTCTACCAGGCCGGCACCCTCTCCGGTAACCCGCTGGCCTGCGCCGCCGGCCTGGCGACCCTGCGGCTCGCCGACGACGCGCTGTACCAGCGCCTCGACGAGACGGCCGCCGTGGTGGGCAAGCTCGCGTCCGACGCGTTGGCCGCCGCCGGAGTTCCGCACCGACTGTCGTACGCGGGCAGCATGTTCTCGATCTTCTTCACCGACGCCGACGTGGTCGACTACGACAGCGCGCGCACTCAGCAGGTGCCCGCGTTCAAGGCGTTCTTCCACGCGATGCTCGCCGCCGGCGTCTACCTGCCGCCGAGCGCGTTCGAGTCGTGGTTCGTCTCGGCGGCGCTCGACGCCGCCGCTCTGGAGCACATCGCCGCCGCGCTGCCCACTGCGGCGAACGCGGCGGCAGCGGCTGGTCACGGGGGGTAGACAACCTTGAGCAAGACTGTGGTTCACGTGCTGCGGCACGGCGAGGTGCACAACCCCGACCAGATCCTCTACGGCCGGCTGCCCGGTTTCCGCCTCTCCGAGCTGGGTGTGCAGATGGCCAAGGCCGCTGCGGAGGGCCTGGCCGAGCGGGAGATCGTGCACGTGGTGGCCAGCCCGTTGGAGCGCGCCCAGCAGACCGCCGAGCCGATCGCCGCCCAGTTCGGGCTGCCGGTCGGGGTGGACGAGCGGCTGATCGAGAGCGCCAACTGGTTCGAGGGCAAGAAGGTCTCCCCGGGTGACGGGTCGTTCCGCGACCCGCGCAACTGGTGGGTGCTGCGCGACCCGGTGACCCCGTCCTGGGGTGAGGCGTACCGGGTGATCGCCGAGCGGATGTTCGCCGCCGTGCACGCCGCCCGGGTCGCCGCCGAGGGACGCGAGGCGGTGCTGGTGTCGCACCAGCTCCCGATCTGGACGTTGCGCCGTCACGTCGAGCGCAAGCGGCTCTGGCACGACCCGCGTAAGCGGCAGTGCGGCCTGGCGAGTCTCACCTCGTTCCACTTCGACGGCGCGAAGGTGGCGGGCATCGGCTACAGCGAGCCGGCCGCGCACCTGATCGCTCTCTCCGCGACCGCCCGGACGGCCAAGGGGGCCTGATGAACGCCCGGAGGTGGACCGCCGGTCTGCTCGCCACCGTCGCCGCGGTGGCGCTGGTCGGCTGCACGTCCGGGGGTGGCGGGGAGAAGCAGTGCACCAGCGACGGCCTCACGATCACCTGTGCGCCGGACCAGCGGTCGAAGACGCCCAAGGTGGTCGGCGAACTGCTCACCGGTGGCCGGTACGACGTCTCCCAGGCACGCGGTCAGGTCGTCGTCGTCAACTTCTGGGGTTCCTGGTGCGCGCCCTGCCGTGCGGAAGCTGACGACCTGGAGGACACCTACCAGGCCACCAAGGCGTCCGGGGTGACCTTCCTGGGCGTCAACGTGCAGGACAGCAAGGACAAGGCGATCGCCTTCGAGCGGGGGCGGGTCACCTACCCGAGCATCTTCGACCCGTCCAGCAGTCAGGCGCTGAACTTCGACATCCCGCCCAATTCCACACCGGCCACGGTGGTCCTCGACCGCGACGGCCGGATCGCCGCGGTCATCCGTCGCGCCACGACCAGGGACGAGCTACGGCCGATCGTCGAACGGGTCGCCGCCGAGAAGCCGGCGCCGAACTGATGGGCGAGACCTTCCGGGAGTTGGCCCTCAGCGGGCCGCTGCTGCTCGCCATCGGCGCGGCGGCGCTCGCCGGCCTGGTCAGCTTCCTATCTCCCTGCGTTCTTCCGCTCGTCCCCGGTTACCTGTCGTACGTGACCGGTCTGGCCGGCGCGGACTTGGAGGGCCGGCGACCGCAGGCCGATTCCGCGCCGGCCGGCGGGGGTGTCGCGGTCAAGGAACGGGTCGCGCGGGTCGGCGCGGTCAAGGGCCGGGTGCTCGCCGGGACGCTGCTCTTCATCGGCGGCTTCACAGTCGTCTTCGTGGCCACCGCGATCCTCTTCGCCAGCATCGGTCGGGTGTTCTTCGACTACAAGCGCGAGTTGCAGATCGGCGTCGGCCTGCTGGTCATCGTGGCGGGGTTGAGCTACCTCGGGATGATCCCGGCCCTGCAACGCGAGTTCCGGATCTCCCGGTTGCCGTCCGCCGGGCTGCTCGGCGCACCGGTCTTCGGGGCGGTCTTCGCGCTCAGTTGGGTGCCCTGCACCGGCCCCACCCTCGGCGCGGTGATGGGCATGGCCACCGCCAGCGGCCAGAGCGACCGGGCCGTGGTGCTCGCCGTGGCGTACTGCCTCGGGTTGGGGATACCGTTCATCGTCTTCGGGCTGGGCTTCGAACGCCTGCTCGGGGTCTTCCGCGCCGTCCGGCGCAACAGCCGCTGGGTCACCCGGGTCGGCGGCGCCCTGCTCATCCTGATCGGTCTGGCCCTGGTCACCGGCGGATGGCAGAGCTTCGTGATCTGGCTGCAGACCACCGTCGGGGTGGGCGAGGTGAGCATCTGATGACGGTCGTCGACGACCGACCGGAAACCGCGGCGCCCGCGCCACGCCGCCGGCCGAACCGGCTGCTGGCCCTGCTGCGCAACTCGTGGCGGCAGCTCACCAGCATGCGTACGGCGCTGATCCTGCTCTTCCTGCTCGCGATCGCCGCCATTCCCGGCTCGGTGCTGCCGCAGCGCGGAATCAGCCCGGAGAAGGTCAACGAGTACTTCGTCGACCACCCGGACTGGGCCCCCCGACTGGACCGGATCGGCGCGTTCGAGGTCTTCGGGTCGGTCTGGTTCTCCGCGATCTACCTGCTGCTGTTCACCTCCCTGATCGGCTGCATCACGCCCCGGCTGCGCGACCACGTCCGCACGCTGCGATCCCGTCCGCCGGCCGCGCCGAAGCGGATGGCCCGGCTGCCGCAGCACACCGTGCTGCCCGCCCCGCCCGGTGGGGCGGCGGCGATCGCGGAGGTACTGCGCAAGCGGCGCTGGCGCGTCGAGGTGCGCGGCGACGAGGTCTCCGCCGAGAAGGGCTACCTCAAGGAGACCGGCAACCTGCTGTTCCACACCTCGCTGATCGCGGTGCTGATCGGGGTGGCGCTCGGCTCCTGGTACGGCTGGAGCGGCAACCGGCTGCTGGTGGCCGGCGCGGACAACGCGTTCTGCAACACCCGCCAGCAGTACGCCGAGGCGAAGCTCGGCCCCCAGGTGGACAGCGCCGACCTGCCCGGCTTCTGCCTGCGGCTGGACGACTTCCAGGCCCGGTTCCTGGCGTCCGGCCAGCCGGAGTTCTTCAACGCCAGGGTGACCGTCAACGGTCCGGACGAGCCGACCCGCAGCGCCGACTTCTCGGTGAACTCGCCGCTGCGCCTGAACGACGCCAGCGTCTACCTGCTCGGCCACGGGTACGCCCCGGTGATCCGCTACACCGACCGGTTCGGCAACAGCCAGATCAGTGACGAGCCGTTCCTGACCACCGGCGACATGGGCCTGACCAGCGAGGGGCTGGCGGCCTTCCCGGACGCGAACGTCGACCCGGCGACCGGCCAGCGCGCACCCGATCTGCAGATGGCGTTCACCGGCATCTACCTGCCCACCGCGCCCGAGCAGGCGCCGTTCGTCCGCTCGCAGTACCCGACCGAGCGCAACCCTGCGCTGAACCTGGTCGCCTACCGCGGCAACCTCGGCCTCGACGCCGGTATCCCCGGCTCGGTCTACCAGCTCGACCAGCGGCAGGTGCGGGCCGGCAAGGTCAAGGAGGTCGGCACCAAACTGCTCCGCAAGGGTGAGACCTGGAAGCTGGACGACGGCACGACAGTCGAGTTCCTGGGCACCGAGCGGTACGTCACCCTCTCCGTCCGGCACGATCCCGGCTCGACGATGCTGCTGGTCAGCTGCGGCGTCCTGCTGGTCGGGCTGATGGGTTCGCTGTTCGGAAAGCGCCGCCGGGTGTTCTTCCGGGTGGTGCCGGCCGACCCCGGGAACGGATCTCCGACGAGCGGTAGTAGCTTGATGGAGGTCGGTGGGTTGCCGCGTACCGACTATCCAGGGTTCGCCGACGAGTTCACCCAGCTGGTCGCCGCCGTCAGCGGTGCCGAACGGGCTGGTGCTGGCGCTGACTCCGCTGACCGGGCCGGCGTGCGAGAAGGAGCCGAGTGATGTCCGCACTCTCCGACAATCTGGTGACATTCGCGATCCTGGCGTACCTGGTCGCGATGATCGGCCACGCCGTCGAGTACGCGCTGGGCAACGCCCGTACCCGGGTCGCCACGGCGGCTCCGGCGCGCGAGTTGGTAGGTGCCGGTGGCGTCCCGACGCCGTCCGCGCCGGTCCCTTCGCCACCGACGGTCGACCGCTCGGCCGGGCGGGCCCGGCTCGCGGGCCTGATCGGGGTGGGCGCCACCGCGGTCGCCGCCGCGCTGCACCTGGGGGCACTGGTCACCCGTGGGCTCGCCGCGGACCGGATGCCGTGGGGCAACATGTACGAGTTCGTGCTCACCGTGACGTTCATCGGGGTGGCCGCCTGGCTGGTGGTGCTCTGGAAGCGGCCGTCGCTGCGCAAGCTCGGGCTCTTCCTCACGCTGGTGATGGTGCTGCTGGTCGCCACCGCCGAGCTGGTGCTGTACGTGCCGATCGTGCCACTGGTCCCGGCACTGAACTCGTACTGGTTCATCATCCACGTCTCGACGATCGTCTTCGCGTCCGGCATCTTCCTGCTCGGCGTGGTGCCGGCGGTCGGCTTCCTGATGCGCAGCGGGTACGAGCAGGGCAAGCGGAGCTTCCCGTACATCCTGGCCAAGCGGCTGCCCGGTGCGGCCGGCCTGGAGCGGCTGACCTTCGCGTTGCACGCCTTCGCGTTCCCGATCTTCACCTTCGCGGTGATCGCCGGTGCCATCTGGGCCGAGGCGGCCTGGGGTCGGCCGTGGGGCTGGGACCCGAAGGAGACCTGGGCGTTCATCTCCTGGGTGGTGTACGCCGGCTACCTGCACGCCCGCGCGACGCCCAGCGTGAAGCGCAACGTGGCCACCTGGATCGCGGTGCTCGGCTTCCTCACCGTGCTGATGAACCTGTTCGGCGTGAACATCTTCTTCACCGGCCTGCACTCGTACGGCGGGCTGGACTGACCTGGACGTGGAGCGCGGGCCGGTCACGGATTCGTCAGTGACCGGCCCGCATCGTTCTCCGTGCCTCGGTCAGCTCACCGTGACCGGGGCGATGTCGTTGCTCGGGTCGTCGTCTACCCGGGGGTAGCTCTGGAACGGCTGGACCTCGCCGGGGGCCCCCGACAGGCTGTCGATCCGCAGGTCGAACCCGACCGCGTGAGTCGTGCCAGCGGGGAAGACCGACCCCGGCCCGTTGCAGTACCAGGTTGCCGGGACGGTCTCGTGCTCCTCCTCGTCACCGTTCAGCCAGCAACCCGACGGGGTGGCCAGCACGGTGACCCCGGCGGGTGGGGTGAAGAGGAAGCCCCCGACGCTCTCGCCGGAGATGCTGCCGTCCGGCACGCCCGGACCGCTGTTGCGCAGGCCCACGGTGACCCGCACGGTGTCCCCGACAGCTCCGGTGACGGCTGCGCCCTCGGCGACGATGTCGAAGGCGCCGTACACCCCGCGCAGGTATGTCTGGCCGTCGGCTCGGGTCGCCTCGACCGGGATCACGTCGAGCGCTGCGCCCACCGGCCGTAGCCGCAGCGCCCGGTCGGCGTCGCGGCTCTTGAGCTTCACGCCGCTCGGGAGCGGCCCGGCACTGGCCAGCGGCTCTACGACCTGGGTGATCCGCTTGCTGCCGAGCGTCGCTGGGCCGACCGTGGTGCCGAGCCCACCCCGCAGCTCGTGGAGTTGGCCGGGCGCGAACGTGCCCCGCACGGTGCAGACCACCACTGTGGCGAGCGACTGGTTGGTGCCGTATCGGCAGTTGCGATAGCTGGGCGGAACCAGGCCCACCGGGAAGCGGAGCGTGAGTCGCAGGTCCACCGCCGGCTGGTCACCGGCGTTGATCACGGACACCGGTACGGCGAGGTTGTCGTCCACCTCGACGCCGGTCAGGTATTCGTTGACCGTGTCGAGCAGGTCGGGGCCGGACCGCACGGTGACAGTCGCCTGCTGCGTGTACGCCTCGGTCTGCTCACCGAGCGCCGTGTAATCGAGGGTGCCGGTCGCGCCGTCGACCGCGCCGGGCGCGGGCCGGAACACCACCGGCACGGTGCCGGTGAGCGTGCCGAACTCGTCGATGGCCGTCGGCGGCATCGGGCAGGTCACCGAGGTGCCCTGGGTGACGCAGTAGTCGGGGAAGCCGGCGGTGGCCACGCCGGCCAGGCCGGTCAGGTCGATGGTCACCCGGGGCTGGCTGGCGCCGGTGCTGCTCACTGTCAGCGGCACCGTGCGGCCGGGAGCGCCGGGGCCGCCGAGGGTGACGTCACCCAGCGAGCCGTCGACCCAGCCGGGGTCGTCCTGGGCCGCGGCCGGGCCCGCCGCCACAGCGACCCCTGCGGTGCCCACGACCAGCGCGGTCAGGCCGCGCAAGAGCCTGCCACGCGCAACGTGCACAGATCTCATGGATCTCCTTGGTGAGGGATGAGCCGGTCGGAAGAAGCCAGGATCGATCCCTCCGGCCCCGAGCGGCATTCATGATCTTAGAGATCACCTGCGACAGTTTTCGATCGATGGTTTCGGCCGTTGATCCACTCGGCGTTCAGGAAGTCGGGGTGTCGTGCGGCCCGGGATGCCGCGACCTCCTGAAACCCGAGTGGATCTCTCGGCGGCGGCGGCTGAGCCGGGCGGTCGGGCCGGGTCGTAGCTCGCGTTACCGCGATATGCGCGTCACGGCATGACACAGCGTCAGGCGCTCGCTACCGTGCGGCGGATGGGTCGCATGACCCGGCAATCGCGGCGGAAGGTGGGGTGCGGTGACCACAATGGTGTCCACGGCGGCGCTGATCCGGGAGCAGCTCCGGCGGTCCCGGCTCGCGGCCGGGCTGACTCAGGAGGAGTACGGCAGACGCGCGCACTACTCGCCGTCCATGGTGTCGGCCGTCGAGTTGGGGCACACGGCGCCCAACGAGGCGTACCTGACCCGGGCCGACGAGGTGCTCGACACCGGCGGCCTGCTGACCTCGCTCCGCGAGCTGGGTCGGCGCGACGGCGAGCCGGTCTGGTTCCGCCCCTGGCTGGAGGTCGAGCGGGTCGCCACCCAGCTGCGCTGCTTCGAAGCGACGATGGTTCCCGGGCTGTTGCAGACCGCCGACTACGCCCGTGCGGTGTTCCGGCTCGACCTCGGGCTGACCGCCGACCGGGTGGAGGAGTTGGTGGCGGCCCGGCTGGAGCGGCAGACGATCCTCGACCGGGAGCACCCACCGCAGCTCACCGCCGTGATCGACGAGGCCGCGCTGCGGCGCTTCGCGGAGGGGTGCGCCGGGGTGCTGGCCGAGCAGCTCCGGCACCTGGTGGCGTGCGCCCGCCGCCCGCACATCAGGGTGCACGTGCTGCCGCAGGGTGTGGGCCTGCACGCCGGCCTCTTCGGGCCGTTCATCCTCGGCCGCACCGCCGACGGCAGTTGGCTCGGCTTCCTCGACAACCAGACCGGCGGCACCGCCGTGGACGACATCTTCGAGGTGGCGACCCTGCTCGGAAGGTGGGAGAGTCTGCGCAGTGACGCGCTGCCCCGGCAGCAGTCGATCGACCTGCTCGAGGAGATCGTGAAGCCATGGATCTGACCGGAGCCCGCTGGCACAAGTCCACCCGAAGCGGCAACAACAGTGGCGCGTGCGTCGAGGTCGCCGACAACCTGCCCGGCCGGGTGCACGTCCGCGATTCCAAGGACCGCGACGGCCACCTGCTGACCTTCACCCCGGCCGCGTGGCGGGCCTTCGTCGAGCTGGCCCGCACCCACTGACCTTTCGCTGAACCGGGCAACCGCAGGCTGCACCGCATCCGGCACGGTCGCCCGGCAACCGCCACCTCGGCGAAACGGCGTCGATCCGGTCCCGACCCGCCACCGGCTCATGCCTGCGCAGCAACTGGGGTCAGCCGCCGAACCAGCCGGGCACGTCGAGTCGGAACCAGTTGGCCGAGGCCATCGTGCCGAGGTCGTCTTCCATCGCGGTGACCCGTTCCGGGCCGAGCGTCTCGGTCCACTGTGCTCGCAGCCGGTCGAAGATTTCGGCCGAGCGGCGTAACCCGTCGGCACCGCGCGGGGTCACCCGGACCAGCCGCCGTCGGGCGTCGGACGGGTCGTCGACCCGCTCCAGGTAGCCGACGGCCACCAACCGGTCGACGGTCTTGCCGGCGGCCTGCTTGGAGATGCCCAGCCGCTGGCCCAGCTCGGTGGCCGTGGTGCCGTCCGCGCCGACGGCCTGGAGCACGAAGCCGTGCAGCGGTCGCAGCTCCGGGTGCCCCTGCCGAGCCAGTTCGGCGTGCAGGTCGTCGATGAGCGTCCGGAAGCCGGCCAACAGCAGCAGCGGTAGCGCGAAGCCGGGGCGCGCGGGATCAGCGGTTGCCATCTTCGACAACCATGTTTACTATTTCGTCAACCACGTTGACTATCGTAATGCACTGTGGAAGGTAGGTAACCGTGCCCGTCTTCACCGCTCACACCGCCGAGACCGCGCCCCCCGCAGCCCGACGAGCCATCGAGGGCGTACGCGGCCGGTTCGGCTGGCTGCCCACGCCGGTGGCCCTGATGGCCGACTCGCCGCAGTTGCTCACCGGCTTCCTCACCGCCAGCGTGGGCTTCGAGCAGACCGACCTCGCCCCGCTGGAGCGGGAGGTGGTCATCCTGACGGTCTCCACCAGGCACGAATGCCATTTTTGCGTCGCCCTGCACAGCGGCAAGCTCACCCAACTCGGCGCGACCGCCGAACTGATCACCGCGCTGCGTGCCGGCTCGGCGCTACCCGAACCACGCCTGGAGGCGCTGCGTCGGTTCACACTGGCCGTGCTCGACCACCGGGGCGCAGTTCCGGACGACGAACTGAGCGATTTCCTGGCCGCCGGCTACCAGCCCCGGCACGCGCTGGACGTGGTGCTCGGCGTCGGCGCGTACACCATGTCCGCCTTCGCCAACCGGCTCACCCGGGCACCGCTCGACCCGCCACTGGCCGCCCACGCCTGGACGCCCGCCGCCTGACCTCTGACCCCTGCGGACACCTCCGGCCCCCTGCTCAGGACGCCTGGAGGAAGTCGCGCAGCAGGGCGAGCATCTCGTCCGGGCGCTCCTCGTACAGCCAGTGCCCGCAGTCCTGGATCACCTCGCCGCGCACCGAGTCGGCGTACCGGCGGACCTGCTCGGCGACCTGCCCGCCGAGGCTGGCCGCCGCCCCGACGGCCAGCACCGGCATGGTCAGCTTCGTGCCCCGGTACGCGGCGTTGTCCGCGATGTCCTGCTCGAACGCCCGGAAGTAGGCGAAGCTGGCCCGCAGATGCGCCGGGGCGCGCAGATGGCTGGCGAACTCCTCGATGTCGGGCGCGCTGATGCTGCCCTTGCGCACCATCAGCGCGTCGGTGAACCTGTCCACCCAGAGCGACTCCCGCCCGTCGACCAGTGCCTCCGGAAGCCCGTTGCCGAGTGAGAAGTAGCCGAAGTTCCACACCCCGGGCCCGGCCGAGGTGAGCGCGGGGAACGTGTAGATGCTCTCGTCGGGGATCGGCGCCTCGGTGAGCGCCAGCCGGCTCACCCGCTGCGGATGGGCGGCGGCGTACGCGTACGCCACCATGGTCCCCAGGTCATGCCCGACCAGTCGAAGGTCACTGACCAGGCCGAGCTGGTCGAGTAGTCCGTGCAGGTCGGCGGCGACCGTCTTCTTGTCGTACCCGCCGTCCGGGGCGTCGCTGCCCCCGAAGCCGCGCAGGTCGGGCGCGACCACGTCGAAGGAGCGCCCCAACTCGGGCAGTAGGTGCCGCCACATGTACCAGCACTGCGGGTACCCGTGCAGCAGCACCAGCGGCGGGCCGGCGCCCCCACGGACGTAGTTCATGGTGATCTGGCCGACCCGTGCCCGTTGCTCGGTGAACCCCGCCGGAACCCGTTCCACGCCCATCGCCGCCTCCGCCCGCCGTCCGTCCGCCGGGCTACCCGCTCAACCGGCCGCCATGCCCGCGAGGTTCGGGTCCTGCCGGTTGATCCACTCGCCTTCCTTAAAGTCGCGGTGTCCGGCGGCCTGGGACACCGCGACTTCCTGAAAGCCGAGTCGATCTAGGCGCGCCGCCCGCCGCCCGCCGCTGGCAGGGGGCGATCGCGAGCGTCACAGCACCCGGCTTGGGCCGTTCGGGAGCCGGTGCGGGAGACTGGGCGACATGGCGGCTCGTGGCTTCCCGTACACCGATCTCAAGGACTTCCTCGCGGCGCTGGAGCGCGCGGGGGAGTTGCGCCGGGTCGACGTCCCGGTCGACCCGACTCTGGAGATCAGCGAGGTGGTCACCCGCACGGTGCGGGCCGGCGGCCCGGCGCTGCTCTTCGAGCGTCCGACCCGGGGCGAGATGCCGGTGGCGATCAACCTGTTCGGCACCGAGAAGCGGATGGCGATGGCACTCGGGGTGGAGAACCTCGACGAGATCGGCGCGCGGATCGGCGAGATGCTCAAGCCGGAACTGCCACAGGGCTTCTCGGGCATGATGGGCGGGCTCGGCAAGGTCATGCAGCTCAAGTCCATGCCGCCGAAGAAGGTCAAGACGGCCCCCTGCCAGCAGGTGGTCTACCGCGGCGACGACGTCGACCTCAACCGGTTGCCCGGGCTGCAGGTCTGGCCGGGCGACGGCGGGATCTTCCACAACTTCGGGCTGACCCACACCAAGCACCCCGAGACGGGCAAGCGCAACCTCGGGCTCTACCGCCTCCAGCAGCACTCGCACAACACCATCGGCATGCACTGGCAGATCCACAAGAACTCCACGGCGCATCACGCGGTCGCCGAGCGGCTCGGGCAGCGCCTGCCGGTCGCGATCGCCATCGGTGCCGACCCCGCAGTCGCCTACTCGGCCAGCGCACCACTGCCCGCGGACATCGACGAGTACCTGTTCGCCGGTTTCCTGAGCGGCGAGCGGGTGGAGATGGTCGACTGCCTGACCGTGCCGCTGCAGGTGCCGGCGCACGCGCAGATCGTGCTGGAGGGTTACATCGAGCCGGGCGAGCGACTGCCGGAGGGGCCATTCGGCGACCACACCGGCTTCTACACGCCGGTCGAGCCGTTCCCGGTGATGCACATCGAAGCGATGACAATGCAGCGCAACCCCGTCTACCACTCGATCGTCACGTCGCAGCCGCCGCAGGAGGACCACGGCCTCGGCAAGGCCACCGAGCGGATCTTCGCACCACTGTTGCGCTTCCTGATCCCGGACATAGTCGATTACAACCTGCCCGCCGCCGGGGTCTTCCACAACTGCGCGATCGTGTCGATCCGTAAGCGCTACCCGAAGCATGCCCAGAAGGTGATGAACGCGATCTGGGGCGCACACATGATGTCGCTGACCAAGTTGATCGTGATCGTCGACGAGGACTGCGACGTGCACGACTACAACGAGGTGGCCTTCCGCGCCTTCGGCAACGTCGACTACTCGCGCGATCTGCTGCTCACCGAGGGCCCGGTGGACCACCTCGACCACGCGTCGTACCAGCAGTTCTGGGGCGGCAAGGCGGGCGTCGACGCGACCCGCAAGCTACCCACCGAGGGCTACACCCGCGGCTGGCCGGAGGGGATGAGCATGAGTCCCGAGGTCACGTCCCTGGTCGACAAGCGCTGGAAGGAGTACGGAATCTGATGGCCGTCATCGACGCACCGGCGGCGAAGCCGGGCCGGACCAGGTCCTTCCTGAAGCTCGTCGCCGTCGAGCACTCCGTCTTCGCGCTGCCGTTCGCGTTCCTCTCCGCGCTCGCCGCGATGCAGGTGTCCGGCGGGCGGGTACGGTGGCTCGACCTGCTGCTGATCACCGTGGCGATGGTCGGGGCGCGGACGTTCGCGATGGCCGCCAACCGGATCCTCGATCGCAAGATCGACGCGCGGAACCCGCGTACCGCCGGTCGGGAACTGGTCACCGGAGCGGTGAGCGTGCGGACGGCCTGGACCGGCGCGGCCGTCGCACTCGTGGTCTTCCTCGTCGCCGCCGCCCTGCTCAACCCGCTCTGCCTGGTGCTCGCGCCGCTCGCCGTGGTGCCGCTGGTCGTCTACCCCTACGCCAAACGGTTCACCAACTGGCCGCACGCCATCCTCGGTGTCGCCCAGGCGGTCGGCCCGGTCGGCGCCTGGCTGGCGGTCACCGGCACCCTGGACGGGTCCGGGCCGGCCTGGCTGCTCGGCGCGGCGGTGGGGCTGTGGATCGGCGGCTTCGACCTGATCTACGCCTGCCAGGACTCCGAGATCGACCGGGAGATCGGCGTGCACAGCGTGCCCGCCCGGTACGGTCGGCGCTTCGCGCTGCACGCCTCCTCTGTCGCGCACGTGGTGACCTTCGCGCTGTTCGTCTGGTTCGGTGCGCTCATCGGTCTCGGCTGGCTCTGGTGGATCGGGCTGGCGCTGACCGCCGTGGCGTTCGCCTACCAGCACCTGGTGGTCACCCCGACCGACCTCAGCAAGGTCAACCGGGCGTTCTTCACCGCGAACGGGTTCGTCGGCATCGCGCTGTTCTTCTTCGCCCTGCTCGACCTGGTGATCCGGCTCGGCCTACGGCCCTGAGGTCGGGGGGCTGGTGCTGACCGGGTAACGGGCGCTCTCGAAGGTCCAGTCGATGGTCCCGCGCACGGCGTTCGCGATCCCGTCGAGATGGTCGGCGACCGCCTCGTCCAACGCGGGGCCGAACGACGGCACCGCGGCTCGCAACGCGACGAAGCGCCGCATCGCCTCCCGCCAGTGCTCGGCAGCCCGCTCGGCCGCCTCCGCCTCCGCAACGCCCAGTTCGGCCTCGATGGCGAGGACGAGGTTGTGCCCGCCGGCGGTCACCCGGTCCCGTTTCAGCGAGGCCAGGTCGTTGTACCAGGAGAGCAGGTCGTTGCCGGTGCGGGCGATCTGACGCAGCAGCGGGTGGTGGTAGACCGGGTCGGGCAACGGCCGGCCGCTGACGAACTCCACGAGCGGGTACGACACCTCCGCCGCCGAGGTCGACCGACGTAGCTCGACGTACTCGTCCACGCTCGGACGGCGGCCGGCCTCCTTGGTGACGGCCTCCTGCCAGGTGCCGTCGAGGTGTCGGGCCACCGCGTCGGCGAAACGCTGCCGCCACCGTGCCGGCATCCGGCGGCGCGGCTCCCGCCACGCCAGCACCAGCAGTCGGCGCAGCGGGCCGGTCAGCCCCGCCTGCCGCAGTCGGGCGCCGTCGTGCAGGAGCGCCAGGGTGCCGTTGCGCAGCACCCGGATCTGCTCCGGCGTCAACCGGTCCGGCCCGTCGCAGGCGTCATCGACCAGGAAGAACCAGGTGAACATCGCGGCCAGCACCCGCAGGTCGGCTTCGGTCGCCGCCGGGTAGAGCCGCGCGGCGTACCGGGCGAAGGCGCCCTGGGACAGCCGGTGCAGCGCGGCGTCGTCCAGTGGAAGGCCGAGCCCGGGCAGCAGATCGAGCAGCCAGTCCTGCACACGATCGACGTGTGGTGGTGGAAGCCGGGGCGGGATCGGACATTCGGCACGCAGCGCCCGGAGGATCTCGCCGGTCGTCACCGATGCCTCCTCTTCGAGATGGATCCGGTGCGAATCGCCAGCGGCAGCATGTCAGGTCGACAGGTTGCGCCGGTGCCCCGCCCGACATGTCGGACCGGGCCAACCACGGGGGTGCCCACCAGCGGACCAGCCGGACCAGGCAGGCTGGGGGCATGCGGGAACCATGGGTGGTCGGGGTCTCCGGTGCCTCCGGCACGCCGTACGCGGCGGCCGTCATCGGCGGACTGCTCGACGCGGGCGAGCCGGTGGACCTGATCGTGTCCCGGGCGGCGCGACTCACAGTGCTCGACGAGACCGGCCGCCCCTTCCGTGACGGGCACTGGGCCGAGGACCTCGCCGCCTGGCTGGATCGGGACCTGACCGCGGCCGATGTGCGGCACTGGCCGGCCGGCGACCTGGCCGCCGGGCCGAGCAGTGGCTCCTACCGGGTACGCGGAATGGCAGTGGTCCCGGCCAGCACGGCCGCCTGCGCGGGCATCGCGATCGGGCTCTCCAAGGACCTGTTGCAGCGTGCCGCCGAGGTCAACCTCAAGGAACGCCGTCCCGTGGTGCTGGTCCCCCGGGAGACACCGGTGACCCGCAGCCACCTGGAACACCTCATCGCCCTGCACGACGCGGGCGCGGTGGTGCTGCCGGCCAGCCCCGGCTTCTACGGTGCCGGGGCGGCGGCCAGCGCGCAGCAACTGGTCGACTTCGTGGCCGGCAAGGTGCTGGACGCGCTCGGCGTCCCGCACACCCTGTTCCGGCGGTGGTCCGGCCAGCTCGGCGCGGCCCGGAGCTGAACCGTCCCGGCCGTGCTGTGCCGTTTCGCTCGCGCTGGGCATGGTTGTGCTGCTCAGCACGAGCGGTGCTGCCGCCCGGCGGTTGGCCGAAGCGGGACGCGGACCGGACTGGTGTCCGGTCCGCGTGGCGTTGTCCGCACCAGTTCAGTACATGCCGGCGTTGGCCGGACCCGGCCCCGTGGATGCTGCCGGCCCCACATTGCGTGGCTTACCGACCTCATCCACTTCGTCCAGCATGCCCTCCCCCTCAAGCAGGGCTCGCACCTCGGATTCCCGAAACCGGCGATGCCCGCCTGGAGTCCGGATGCTTCCTATCCGGCCGGCCGCCGCCCATCTCGTCACAGTTTTCGGGTCTACCCGAAACAGCGCGGCGACCTCACCCGGTGTCAGCAGGCGATCTCCAGTGTCCACAGCCCCCTCCTCGCGTCGACGAAGCCCCCGGCTGAACACACTGCCCCCGGCTGGTGCGTAGCCCAGAGCCGTCATGAGGGACGTATGGCAATTACAGCACCAGGGACATGGCCTGTCCGCCCAAACGCGAAAAATGCACTGAGTGGGGAGTTAGTAATGTTACTGGTGCTACCTCGACCCTGACCGGCGGTTTATGAACAGTGACTCACCGCTCAGTCCAACGGGTGCTGAAGGCCGCACGTTACGCGTCAGCGGTTAAGGTGACTCTCTGTGGATGCCATCGACCTGAGCCTCGTCGACCTGCTGCGCGGCAACGCCCGCCTCTCGTACGCCGAGTTGGCCCGTCAGGTGGGTCTCTCGGCGCCGGCCGTGCACGAGCGGGTCGGCAAGCTGGAGGGCAGCGGCGTCGTCCGGGGCTACCGCGCGGACGTGGCTCCGGAGTCGATCGGGTTGGGTGTCACGGCGCTGATCGGCATCGTCGAGGACTCCGGTGCCGACAGCGACGACATGCTGGAGTCGCTGCGGGTGCTGCCCGAGATCGAGTCCTGCTACTTCATGGCCGGCGTGGAGTCGTTCCTGCTCAAGGCGCGGGTCGGCACGATCGCCGAGCTGGAGCAGTTGATCGTGCGATTGAACCGGACGCCGGGGGTGGCCTCCACCCGTACCGCCATCGCGCTCTCCACGAAGTGGGAGAACCGCCCCCAGCCGGTCGGCCCGCCCGCGGCCTGACCGCCGCGTACCCCTGGTGTCGCCCGGGCGGCCGGCGGTAGCGTGCGCCGATGACCCAGCCGGCGCGTCCCGTGGCCGTGGTGACCGGCGCTGCCGGCGGCCTGGGCCGTGCCATCGCCACCGCGCTGCACACCGACGGTTGGTCGGTGCTGCTCACCGACCTCGACCCGGTGGCGGTCCAGAGCGCCGCCGCGCCGCTCGGCGGCTGGTCGGCCGCCCTGGACGTCCGGGACGAGGCTGCCTGCGCCGCCGTCGCCGCGACCGCGGCAGGCCGGGGTGACCTCGCCCTCTGGGTCAACAACGCCGGCATCCTGGTCACCGGTGCGTCGTGGGAGCACGACGCCGCGACCCGCCGCCGGCTGCTCGACGTGAACACCCACGGGGCCATGAACGGCACCCTCGCCGCGCTGACCGTGATGCGCGCCCAGGGCCACGGCCACGTGCTCAACGTCGTCTCGCTGGCCGGGCTGGTCGCCGCCCCCGGCGAGACGGTGTACGCGGCCAGCAAGCACGCTCTGCTGGCCTTCAGCCTCGGCACCCTGTCCGACCTACGGATGGCCGGGTACCGGCGGGTGCACGTCTCCTGCCTCTGCCCGGACGGCATCTGGACCCCGATGCTGCACGACCGGCTGGACGACCCGGGGGCCGTGGCCTCGTTCACCGGATCGATGCTGACCGCGCAGCGGGTGGCGGCGCGGGCCGTCCGGCTGGCCCGCCGGCCACGTCCGGTGGTCAGCCTGCCCCGCTGGCGGGGAGCGCAGGTGCGCCTGTTGGACGCACTGCCCAGGCTGGCCGTCGCACTCACCCCGATCGTCCGGGCCGCCGGCCGTGCCGGTCAGCGCCGCCAACGCCGCAGGTCAACGCCGCCGGACCCGCGCTGACCACCCCCGGCCCGCTTGCTAGGTTTCCGAGCGTGACTCATCTCGACCGGTGCGACGAATCCAGCCGAACCTGGGTGACCGAGGCGATCGCCGCCGTCGAGGCAGACGCCAACCGGTCCGCCGACACCCACCTGCTGCCGTTCCCGCTGCCCAGGGAATGGGGGATCGACCTCTACCTCAAGGACGAGTCGTCACACCCCACCGGCTCACTGAAGCACCGGCTGGCCCGTTCACTGTTCCTCTACGGGCTCTGCAACGGCTGGATCGGGCCGCGCACCACGATCGTCGAGGCGTCGTCGGGTTCCACGGCGGTCTCCGAGGCGTACTTCGCCCGGATGCTGGGCCTGCCGTTCATCGCGGTGATGCCCGCCTCCACCTCGCCCGAGAAGATCACGCAGATCGAGTTCCAGGGCGGCCGGTGTCACCTGGTCGACGACCCGGCGAGCGTGGTGGTCGAGGCCCGGTGGCTCGCCGAGGACTCCGGCGGGCACTTCATGGACCAGTTCACCTACGCCGAGCGGGCGACCGACTGGCGGGGCAACAACAACATCGCCGAGTCGATCTACGCGCAGTTGGAGCTGGAGCGGCACCCGATCCCCGCCTGGGTCGTGGTGGGCGCCGGCACCGGGGGCACCAGCGCGACCATCGGCCGCTACGCCCGGTACCGCCGGCTCGCCACCAAGCTCTGCGTCGTCGACCCGGAGAACTCGGCGTTCTACCCGGCCTGGCTGGCCGCCGACTGGTCGGTACGCACCGGGAAGGGCTCCCGCATCGAAGGGATCGGCCGGCCCACCGTGGAGGCGTCGTTCCTGCCCTCGGTGGTGGACCGGATGGTCCAGGTGTCGGACGCGGCGTCCCTGGCCGCCATGCGCGCCGGCTCGGCGCTGCTCGGCCGCCGGGTGGGCGGGTCCACCGGCACCAACCTGTGGGGCGCGTTCGGACTGATCGCCGCGATGCTCGCCGAGCGTCGGACCGGCTCGGTGGTCACCCTGATCTGCGACCCGGGCGACCGGTACGCCGACACGTACTACGCCGACGACTGGGTGGCCGCCCAGGGCCTCGACCTGGCTCCACACCTGGCCACCATCGACCGCTTCCTGGCCAGTGGGACCTGGCCCGCCTGAGGCGGTCAGCGGAGCCCGGCCAGCCCGGGCCGTCAGCGGGGCCTGACCCACCCAGGGTCGGTCGGCCGAGCCCCTGGCCCGCCACGACGCTGGTCAGCGCGGATCGATTCGTTCGGCCAGCCCGGGGTAGCGCACCACGTAGCCGCTGTCGTCCAGATCGATGTCGGCGGTGAAGGTGCCGCTGGCGAAGCGCACCCGACCGGGCCCGCGGCCGGTGTAGACCTGCTCGGCCGGCACCACCTCCAGGCCGGGCAGCAGCACCCAGGCAACCGTGATCCGGTGCGCCACATCGGCCGGCTCCGCCGCCATCCGAAGCCGGTGGACCGGCAGGGTGTTGAACAGCGGCGAACCGCTCAGGTCGACGTCGAGCGCGTCGGCCAGCCGGTCCGGGTCGTCCGTACCCGGCAGACCGGCCCGGGGATGACCGGCCGCGACCAGCGCGGCGTCCAGGTCGCCCTGCTCGGCGGTGGTCACCCGCCAGCGGCCGGCGGCCCGATCCAGGGTCACCCGGCGCAGCCAGCCGAGACCCTCTGCCTCGACCTCTACGCGGGTGGTGGCCCAGTCCGGGGTGGTGGTCAGCTGATAGCGGGCGGTCCACGGGATCGGGTCCACGGCGAGCAGAGTGCCCCGGGCCGCCAACCCGTGGCCGTCGTCGAGCAGAACCTGCTCGCTGCCGGCGGTGTCCGTACGGGACCAGAAGATCGACTTCGGCATGGTCGGCATGAGCCGGACGTTACGCGACCCGCTCGGTATCGGCAGGGCATGCGCGAACGCCGCCGCGAAGCCGGGGCTTCACGACGGCGTTCGGTGGATCAGTCAGTAGGTACGAGCTGCCGGTCGCCCGCCGAAACCGCGTCGGTCGTCACGCGGGCGGTCCTCGCGGGGCCGGTCGTCGCGGGGCCGGTCGTCCCGGACCCGGCTCTCCGGGCGGAACCCACCCCGAGCGTCCCGGTCGCCGAAGCGCCGTTCACCCTGCGGCCGGTCGCCGAAGCGCCGCTCGCCGGTCGGTCGGTCGCCCCGACCGTCGCGGTCACCGAACTGCGGCCGGTCGCCGTACCGGCGCTCGCCCTGCGGCCGGTCGCCGTACCCCCGGGTGTCCCGATCGGCGTAACGCCGCTCGCCCTGCGGCCGGTCGCCGTAGCTCCGGTCACCCTGCGGCCGGTCGCTGTGCTGCCGGTCGCCGAAGCGCCGCTCGCCCTGCGGTCGGTCGCTGTAGCTCCGCTCGCCCTGCGGGCGGCCGCCGTAGCTCCGGTCACCCTGCGGGCGGTCGCCATAGCGGCGCTCGCCGGTGGGCCGGTCGCCGAAGCGGCGCTCGCCCTGCGGACGGTCGCTGTAGCTCCGGTCACCCTGCGGACGTCCGCCATAGCTCCGGTCACCCTGCGGGCGGTCACCGAAGCGGCGCTCGCCGGTGGGCCGGTCGCCGTAGCGGCGCTCGCCCTGCGGGCGGTCACCGAACCGGCGCGGTCCGCCCGAGCGGTCGCCGTAGCCCCGGGCCTCCGCCTCGACGCGGACCGGGACGCCGCTGGGCTCGCGGGCGCCGACCAGCTCGGCCAACGCCGCGTCCCCGACCCGGACCCGGGTCTCGGCCGGCGCGACGCCGGCCTTCTCCATCATCGCCAGGGTGGTACGGCGCTGCTTGGGCAGCACCAGCGTGGCGACCGCGCCCGACTCGCCGGCCCGGGCGGTACGCCCCGCGCGGTGCAGGTAGTCCTTGGGGTCCTTCGGCGGGTCGACGTGCAGCACCAGGGTGACCCCGTCGACGTGGATGCCTCGCGCCGCCACGTCCGTGGCGACCAGCACGTTCATCCGGCCCTCACGGAACTCGGCGAGCGTCTTGGTGCGCATCCGCTGGGTCTTGCCGCCGTGCAGCCCACCGGCGCGTACGCCGACGGCCGCGAGCTGCTCGACCAGCCGGTCCACACCGAGCTGCGTGCGGGCGAAGACCATGGTCCGGCCGTCCCGGGCGGCGATCGAGGCCGCCACCGGGAACTTCTCGTGCGGCGGGATCAACAGCATGTGGTGGTCCATGGTGGACACCGAGGCGGTGGAGGGCGCCGTGGAGTGGGTGACCGGGTCGGTCATGAACCGCTTGACCAACGCGTCGACGTCACCGTCCAGGGTGGCCGAGAAGAGCAGCCGCTGACCGTTCGCGGGCGTCTTCGCCAGCAGATCGGTCACCTCGGGCAGGAAGCCCATGTCGGCCATCTGGTCGGCCTCGTCGAGCACCGTCACCTCGACGTCGTCGAGCTGGCAGATGCCCCGCTCGATGAGGTCGCCGAGCCGGCCCGGGGTGGCCACGATGATCTCCACGCCGCGGCGCAGCGCGTCGATCTGACGGTCGTAGGGAACGCCGCCGACGGCCGTCTTGAGGAAGATGCCGACGGACTTGCCCAACGGCACCAGGGCGTCGTTGACCTGCATGGCCAGCTCGCGGGTGGGCACCAGGACCAGGGCGCGCGGACGCATCGGCCGGGCCCGGTTGCGGTTGGCCAGCCGGGCGATCATCGGCAGACCGAAGGCGAGCGTCTTGCCCGACCCGGTCTGCCCGCGGCCCAGCACGTCGCGGCCGGCGAGCGCGTCCGGAACGGTGGCCCGCTGGATCTCGAACGGGCTGGTGATGCCCTGCTGGGCCAGCGCGCGGACCAACTGCTCCGGAAGGCCGAGAACGGCGAAGCTCATCGGCTCGGCGGTCTCGGTCTGAGCGGTCGCTACCGCAGGGGTGCCGGCCTCGCTCGGGGCGACGTCGAGCTGCTCCCGGGCGGCGTCGGCCGCCGGGACTGAGTTGAAAACGGACGTAACGGTGCTGTGGTCAGCAGAGGTGGTCAACAAAAACCTTTCGAGCGGGGCGCATCTTCGCGATGGCCTGCCGCGGCTGTGCCGCCGGATCGCCCGCAAGATCGCCCAGGGGCGCACACCACGCGCGCCGGGTCAGTGATCTCAACCAGTGTACGGCGGTCTGGCGAAGCCGCCAGTCGCCTGACCGACCGTAGTGGGCGGACTCACCATCGCCGGCGCTCGCTGGCTCACCCGTTGAGCACGCTGCCCACCAGACCGTCCAGGGCGTCGCCGGCCAGCAGGACGACCATGACACTGATCGCCACCAGCAGCCCCAGAGCGGCGGCCAGGACGATCATCACCCGGGCGTTACTGGACCGCTCGGCCGGCGCGTCGGACCACCCCTGGGCCAGGATGTGCCCGGTCAGCGAGCCGGAGGTCTCCACCGCGTTGGCGGGTATCGCGACAGTGGTGAAGCCGGCGCCCTCGCCGTTGCCGTAGACGGTGCCAGCCAGGTCGGTGCGGTTGTCGCGCCGTCCACCACGGGCGCCGGCAGCGTCCCGTCCGGCGGAGCCACCCGGCGGGCCGCTCGGTGGCGCGGTCACCCGCGAGTTTCCGGCGTTCCCGGTCGGCGAAGGTGCCCCGGCGGTGGACGGTGGCCAGCTCGGCAGTGCTGGTGCGGGCACCACCGGCGGCGCGGAGACGGCTGCACCGGCCCATCCGGCACCGGACGTCGGGCGGGTCGCCCCGGCGGGGGACGACCACCCGGCCGGTGGTGCGGAGACCGAGGCGCTGGCCCGTACGCCGGGCGTGTCGGTCATCGCGGGCGGCGGCGGAAACGGCGGTGCCGGCATCGGGCCGGGCGGGGCCGGTGGTGCCGGCACCGGCGGACCGGGCGGCGGCAGCGGCGGGCTCGGGACGGGCGGCGTCGGCGGGCCGGGGATGGGCGGCATCGGCGAGGGCGGCGGGGACGGCGGGCCCGGAACGGGGGGAACCGGACCGGGCGGCGGCGTCGGTCGGGGACCCGGCGTCGGCGCCGGACCGGGCGGGTACGGACCCGGGGCCGGCGCGGGCTCCGGTTCCGGTGGCGACGGCTGGGTCGGCCCGGGGCCGGGTGGCGTGGGGTCCGGCTCCGGCTCCGGAGTCGACGGCGTCGGAGGTTGGGCCGGCTCGGCACCCACCGGCGCGGCTCGATACACGGCGGGCGCGCTCTCGCGACGGTCCGGGGTGCCCAGGGCGCTGGCAGTGCCCCGGCTGCTGCTCGGGACCGTGGCGCTGGCCCGGGCCGGCGCGGAGGAGTCGCTGCGCTGGCCCGGCAACGACACGTCGGCTGGGCTGGCCGAGCCGGTCGCCCGGTAGGTGGTCGCGGTGACCGGAGCGCTGGCCGGCAGGTCACTGCGGAGAGCGCCGGCTGTCACGACGCTGGCACGAGCCCGTACCGGTGCCGCCGCCGCGCTCTGGCGCTCGTCGCCGGCCGCCGCGTCGTCATCGGCGTCGGTCGAGTCGCCAGCGACGACCGCTGCCGTGCCACCGCCGACCGGACCGCTGACCGCCGGGGCGGCGTCGCTGTCGGCGGAGCCGGCGTCCATCGAGCTGGTGTCGCTGCCTGTCGAGCTGGTGGCAGCCGGGCTGGCGTCGCTGGCAGCCACCGGCTCGGCGGTGTCCGGCCCCGGTGGGCCGGGCTGGTCGACGGTGTCAGGCCCTGGTGGGCCGGCCTGGTCGACCACGGGGTCGACAGTCTCCGCCGGATCTCTCTGCTCGGCCATTTCCGCCCTCCGCGCCGTGCTCGCACCCGGACCCGTGACGTCGGGTCGGATGTGCCTGGTTGTCACGGTGCCACAGATCTTCCCGAGCGGACAGCCGGAGCCGGTCGTGGCGGATCAGCCCGTGGCGCTGGGGCTGCCCGTCGCGCTGCCACTGCTCGACGCGCTCGTGCTGGCCTTCGGCGTGGTCGTCGCCGGCGCGCTGGCCGGCGCGCTGGTCGTTGCCGGGGGCACTGTCGTCGGAGGGTTGCTCGCAGTGCTCGACGGCTTCGGCGTGGTGCTGCCGGTCGGCGTGGGCGTCGGGGTGGTCGTCAGCGTCGGCGTCGGCGTGGGCGTCGCGCTCTCGGTGGGCTTCGGGGTGGTGGTCTTCGTCGGCGACGGTGTCGGCGTCGGCTTGGTGGTCTTCGTCGGCGACGGGGTGGGCTTCGGGGTCGAGACGGGCGGGGTCGGGTTGGTCACGACCGGTGCCGGCACCGCGCCGATCACCCGGGTGGCGGCGTACAACCGGGACCAGCGGACGACCGAGATCTTGACGACGTCGCCAGTGGTGGGCGACTGCACCATCTTGCCGTTGCCGATGTACATGGCGACGTGGTGGATCGACGTCCAGCTGCTGCCCGAGGCGAAGAAGAGCAGGTCGCCGGGGAGCAGCGCGCTCTGCGGGACGGTACGGCCCCGGGTGGCGGCGTACTGGTCGCGGGAGACCCGTGGCAGGTCGAAGTAGTCGGCGCCGGGGGACCGGTACGCGGCCCACATCAGGCCGGAGCAGTCGAACTGGTTCGGCCCCTCCTCGGACCACTTGTAGTCGTCGCCGAGCTGGGCGAGCGCGTACCGGACCGCGGCCAGTGCCCGGGGGTGCGCGGCCATGCCGCTGATGCTCTGGTTGGAGACGTAGCCGGCGCCGATCTGCTGCTCGGCGGCTTCCTGCTGACGTTCGATCTCGATCAGCGCGGCGGCGTTGTCCCGGCGCAGCTTGAGCAGGCTCGCCTCGGCGGTGCGCAGCGCCGTCTCACCGGCGGTGAACTCCGCCTCGGCGGCGACCAGCAGATCCTTGGCCTGGCTGTGCTTCTGGTACGCGGCCTGCTCGCCCGCGCGGGCCCGGGACAGCTCCCCGGCCACGCCGGTGGTGCCGCCGTCGACCTTCTCGCCACGGCTGATCGCCTGGAGGCGGCTGAGCCCGCGGATGTCCTGGGCGAGCTCGCCCGGCGGCAACGCGGCGGCGGCCTTGACGGCCTCGGTGGCGGCGGTGTCGGCCGACTGCTGGGCCCGGAGCAGGGCGTCCTGCGCGGTTGCCAGCGCCTTGCCGGCCGCGTCGAGCTGCGCCTGCGCGTCGACGCGTTTCTGCCGCCTCACCAGCAAATCCTCGCCGAGCGCCCCGACCTGGACCTCGCCGGCGGAGATCGCGGTGGCCAGCGGACCGTTGCCAACGTTGACCACCGGAGGGGCGGGCACGCCGGCGACCGGCGCGCTGCCGGGCAGTTGGAGCGAGCCGGTGACCGCCGGGCGCGAACCCGTGTCCGGAACCGTGGTCGGCACGCCGGGCTCCGCGTACGCGGGGGTGGCCAGCACGGCTGCGGCGATCGCGCCGAGCAGGGCGGCCCAGAGCTTCGGACGCAGGACCGGCGAGATCACCGGGCTCCGTCGTCGCTGCCGTCGCCCGCGCCCGCTGTAGACCATGCCGCTCCCCGTCCAACCACTCGTCGCCGCGCTCGGTGGGCGCGACCGCCGGGACGGTACCAGTGTGTGTGTTCCGCCCCACCTTGTTACTACCGCACCGCGCCACTCATGTCGATGTGTTGTCGGGTTACGGGAGGCTGAGAGTCTGGTGAGGTGGGTCGCTGCCAGCGACCGTGCCGCCGGGCCCGTCGGTGTCGCGACGTACGCTCGATCCGGACCGCAGGTGGAAGGGACGTGCCATGGACGCCGGACTCAAGCGTGAGCTCGAAGCGAAGGTGTACGCCGGTGAGCGGCTGACCCGGGAGGACGGGGTCGCCCTCTACGAGAGCGACGACCTGACCTGGCTGGGGCGGCTGGCGCACCACAAGCGCACCGAGCTGAACGGCGAGCGGGTGATGTTTAACGTCAACCGGCACCTCAACCTGACGAACGTCTGCTCGGCGTCCTGTGCGTACTGCTCGTTCCAGCGCAAGCCGGGCGAGAAGGACGCGTACACGATGCGCATCGACGAGGCGGTCCGCAAGGCCAAGGAGATGGAGGACGAGCAGCTCACCGAGTTGCACATCGTCAACGGCCTGCACCCCACGCTGCCCTGGCGCTACTACCCCAAGGTGCTGCGCGAGCTGAAGGCGGCGCTGCCGAACGTCAAGCTCAAGTGCTTCACGGCGACCGAGGTGCAGTGGTTCGAGAAGATCAGCGGCCTGAGCGCCGACGAGATCCTCGACGAGCTGATGGACGCCGGTCTGGAGTCGCTGACCGGTGGCGGCGCGGAGATCTTCGACTGGGAGGTCCGACAGCACATCGTCGACCACGCCTGCCACTGGGAAGACTGGTCGCGCATTCACGCCCTGGCGCACAGCAAGGGCATGAAGACCCCGGCGACGATGCTGTACGGCCACATCGAGGAGCCCCGGCACCGCGTCGACCACGTGCTTCGGCTGCGCGAGTTGCAGGACGAGACCGGCGGCTTCGCGGTCTTCATCCCGCTGCGCTACCAGCACGACTTCGTCGACTCGGCGGACGGCAAGATCCGCAACCGGATCCAGGCGCGCACCACGATGGCCTCGCCGGCCGAGTCGCTGAAGACGTTCGCCGTCTCCCGGCTGCTCTTCGACAACGTGCCGCACCTGAAGAACTTCTGGGTGATGCACGGGCTGTCGGTTGCTCAGCTCTCGCTGAACTTCGGCGTGGACGACCTGGACGGCTCCGTCGTCGAATACAAGATCACCCACGACGCCGACTCGTACGGCACCCCGAACACGATGCACCGGGACGACCTGCTGCACCTGATCTGGGACGCCGGCTTCCAGCCCGTCGAGCGGGACACCCGCTACAACGTGGTCCGGGAGTACGACAAGGCCCCGTCGCTGGCCGAGCGGCGCGCCGAGCCGCAGCAGGTCTGGGCCTGAGCCACCACGTACCCTCGCAGTCGATGACCGAGCAACGAGGACCTGAGCCGCAGAGCGGGTTTCCCCGCCGGGACGCCGAGGGCCGCATCCGTACCCTGGGCGATCTGCTCGGGGTGTGCCTGGCCGGCCTGGTCATCGGCGTGCTCGCGTTGGTGTTGTTCGACTGGGCGTTCGCCTCGATCGGCGCCGGCGACTTCGGGCACACGAACGGTTGGCTGGCGGTGATCCTGCCGGCCTGGCTGTTCTGGGACGACTTCCGGGCCTGGGAGTTCGGCGCGGCCCGGGTGGTGGCGGCGGTGGTCGCCGCTGCCGTCGGGGTGCTCGCGGGGTTGCTGATCGCCGGTCTGGGTGCGGGGTTGCCGCCGCTGCTCTCCGGGGCGTTGGCGGCGGCGGCGTTCACGGTGGCGTACGCGGCCCTCTGGTTCCCGGGTGTCCGCTGGCTGGCCCGCCGGACCGGCTGACCGCGACCGCCCGTCGGGCGGCTCGACCCTCCCGCCGGCAGTGGCGGGCGACGGAGAGAACGGAGTGGTGCGGGTGAGTGCCGCGCTCAAGTACACGCTGGGCCGGATCGGGCTGTTCGTCGCCGTGCTGGCGGGCCTCTGGCTGGTCGACATGAACGTGTTCCTGAAGCTGATGCTGGCGCTGGTGTTCTCCGCCGCGCTCTCCTTCTTCCTGCTGCGGGGTTGGCGGGACGAGATGGCCGGGGAGATCGCCGAAGCAGCCGAGCGCCGCCGCACCGAGAAGGAACGCCTCCGTTCCGCCCTGGCCGGCGAAGACCAGACCCCCACCGACCCCACCCAGCCCCCCGACTCCCAGCGTTGATCATGAGGTTATTGCCACGACACGCCGGGTAGTCGGGCAATAACCTCATGATCAACCGCTCGGGGGGTGGGGCCGGCCGGGTTGGGCCTACCAGTTGGTGGAGCCGGGGAGCTTGGGCCAGGGCTTTGAGATCGGCTTGATCAGGTACGCGATGCCGCCCGAGCCGCCGGAGACGCCGCCGCTGGCGTTGGTGCGCTTGGTGCGCAGCCAGATCTGCTCGAACTGCGCACGCTTGTAGACGTTGCGCACGACGTCGTTGCTGGACGAGGCCGGGTCGTTGACGATCACGTCGCCGTCGGCGGTGAAGCCGACCACCACGAAGAGGTGCCCGGAGGTGCCGTAGTTCGCCCCGTCCAGCTCACTGGCGAGGAATGACTGGCTGGTCACGACGGGGATGCCGGCGGCGATGAAATGCTCCAGCTCGTCCAGCGAGTGCAGCCGGGTCACCCGGCCCTCCAGCCCGGGGAAGCTGGCCGCGTACGCGGTGTTGAACGGCCAGTTGCCCGCGCCGTCGTACGCGTAGTCGTAGGTCATCCGGGCGGCGTGGTTGACGGTCGGGTCGGGGTAGGTCGGGTCCACCCAGGAGGTGTCGGCCGCCGACGGTCGGCGACCCCAGTACTCGACGACCATCTCCGTCGAGGTGGGTGAGCACCACGCCTCGCCGCCGCCGTCGTACTCGGGGTAGTGCCCGGAGTGCACGTTCTGCGAGTAGCGCGGCACCGGCAGTTCCCGGCCCCAGGCGATGTGTCCGGCGCTCGGTGGCACCGTGAACCGGTCCGGCACCGTGGAACTCATCGCGCCGAGCATCCGGACCACCGGGGCGGCGCTCTGCCCGGGAGCGCGGTAGAGGGTCAGCTTGAGCTGGTACGACCGCAGCAGCACCCCGGCGGTGGCGTCGTCGATGCTGAAGGTGTCGGTCCAGATCGTCGACCAGGGGTCGCCCTGCCGGTTGACGCTGGTCCGCCGGATGTCGGTGTCGCCGGACGCCCAGCGACCCAGGACGTACCACGGGGTCTGGTCGCCGCTCGTGTAGCTGCCCTGCATCTCCACCTGGATCCAGGTGCCGGCGGGCGTCTCCGCGTTCCAGGAGGCGATCAGTTCGGTGGCGTCGAACCCGACCCGGGTCACCGGCGAGGTCCAGGTGCCGTACTCCCAGGTGCGGGTGGTGCCGGTGTGCGGGTCCGCGTACTCGGTGGTGCCGGCCGGGCGGGCCAGGGTGACGCCCGATCGGGCGCCGGGCACGACGCGGGTGCCGGCTTGGCTGCCCCGGTGCCAGTCGGCGGGCCCGGACCAGTCCTGGTAGGTGATCTGCTCGTCGTGGGCGGGGGCGGGCGGGTGCGCCGCCAGTGCGGGTGTGGCGCTGGTGAGCAGGGTGAGCGTGGTGACGCCGGCGAGGGCGGCCGCGCACAGGCGGGGTCTGGCCATGGGTGCTCCGCGGTGTCGAGGGGGCATCGTCGCTGGTCAGTTTTCCGCTTGGAGGGAAGTTTCGCCAGATGTTGATAGCTGGAAAATCATTGCCGCCATGATGATCCGCCTGGGATGGCCAACGCAACGATCAATATTGATATGACCATGTGACAGGTGGTGAAGTGTCCTTCACCGAGCGGGATCTCCCGCCCGTCGAGGAGGTAGTCCATGGCCCTCCGCACGCCCATCCCCCTCCGCCGTGTCCTGGTGCTCGCTGTCGTCACCGGGCTGGGCATCGTCACCGTCGCCGCCGGCCCGGTCGCCGCCCGACCGGCACCGGACCGCACCGCCGAGCAGGCCGCCGCCGGCTACCGGGTGCTCGGGCCCCGGACCCTCGCCGACCGCAACGCGGTGGCCCGCACCGGAGCCGCCATCGACTACTCCGAACACGGCGTGCTGCACATCTCGGCCACCGCGGCCGAGGCCGCCGCGATCGGCAAGCTCGGCTTCCGGTTGGAGCCGCTCGCCCCGCCGCCCAACGCCGAACGCGGCGCTGGCGACTTCGGCGCGCTGGCCTTCCCGCCGGCCGACTCGAACTACCACGACTACGCGGAACTGACCGCCGTCGTGAACCAGGTCGTCGCCGACCACCCGGCGATCGCCCGCAAGATCAGCATCGGTTCGTCGTACGAGGGCCGCGACCTGATGGCCGTGAAGATCTCCGACAACGTCGGCACCGACGAGAACGAGCCGGAGATCCTGTTCAACTCCCAGCAGCACGCCCGTGAGCACCTGACCGTCGAGATGGCGATCTACCTGCTCAACCTCTTCACCGACAGCTACGGCAGCGACTCCCGGATCACCAACATCGTCAACGGCCGGGAGCTCTGGATCGTGCCGACGGTCAACCCGGACGGCAGCGAGTACGACATCGCCACCGGGTCGTACCGGTCCTGGCGCAAGAACCGGCAGCCCAACAGCGGCTCGTCCAACGTCGGCACCGACCTGAACCGCAACTGGTCCTACAACTGGGGATGCTGCGGCGGCTCGTCCGGCACCACCTCGTCGGAGACCTACCGGGGGCCGTCGGCGTTCTCCGCGCCCGAGACGCAGGCGCTGCGCAACTTCGTCAACGGCCGGGTCGTCGGCGGTGTGCAGCAGATCAAGGCCAACATCGACTTCCACACGTACTCGCAGCTGGTGCTCTGGCCGTACGGCTACACCACGGCGAACACCGCGACCGGGATGAGCGCGGACCAGTACAACACCTTCGCCACCATCGGTCAGCAGATGGCGGCCACCAACGGCTACACCCCGGAACAGTCGAGCGACCTCTACATCACCGACGGAGACAGCCTCGACTGGATGTGGGCGACCCACAACATCTGGGCGTACACCTTCGAGATGTACCCGGGCTCGTCCGGCGGCGGCGGCTTCTACCCGCCCGACGAGGTGATCCCGGCGCAGACCTCGCGCAACCGGGACGCGGTGCTGCTCCTCAGTGAGTACGCCGACTGCCCGTACCGGGCCATCGGGAAGCAGGCGCAGTACTGCGGCGGCGGTGGCGGCACCACTGTCTGGTCGGACACCTTCGAGACCGCCACCGGCTGGACCATCAACCCGTCCGGCACCGACACCGCCACCCTCGGCGCGTTCGAGCGGGGCGCCGCCCAGGCGACCACGTCCTCCGGAGCCAAGCAGCTCACCCCGTACGCCGGGTCCAACGACCTGGTCACCGGCCGGCTCGCCGGCTCGGCGGCCGGTGACTACGACGTGGACGGCGGAGTGACCAGCGCCCGGTCGCCGGCGGTGACCCTGCCGTCGTCCGGCACGCTGACCCTCTCGCTCGCCTGGTACCTGGCGCACGGCTCGAACGCCTCGTCGGCGGACTACCTGCGGGTGAGCGTGGTGCACAACGGCGGCACCACAGCGCTGCTCACCCAGGCCGGCATGGCCAGCAACCGTAACGGAACCTGGGCGGTAGCCAGCCTCAACCTCACCCCGTACGCCGGCCAGTCGGTCCGGGTGCTCGTCGAGGCGGCGGACGCGTCCGGAGCCAGCCTGGTGGAGGCGGCTGTGGACAACGTCACCATTACTTCCTCCTGATCGGGTGGGGCCCCGTCCCGCCCCGGCGGGGCCCCACCACCCGCTCCTGAGCCTCCAGATCCGGGACAAACCCCTCGTGCGCCAGGGCTCTGCGATCGACCCACGCTGATCGGCCCTTGATCGATCCGGCACGTCCCGGCGGTGCGCTACCGTCTTAGCGACCAGTCCGCAGCGAAGCCGGTGCTCATCCCGGCGCTGTCCCGCAACTGTGATGCCCCACCGGTCGGTGGGGACGAGCCAGGTCGCCTACGGATCGGTCGCGAAACGCGCTCTCGAGGAAGGGCGCCTCGTGGGCGGGCGTACGAAAGTCCCTGTCGGCGAAGCACCACACTCCTCGACCGACAGGAGGCCCCCATGAACAGACGTACCCCTCGGATCTTCGCGGCGACCCTCGCGGTCGCCGCGCTCGCCCTCGGCGCCTGCGCCGAGAAGGCCGACGACAAGCCGAGCGCCGGCACCGCTGCTGCCGCGTACCCGGTCACCGTCGGCGCGCTCACCCTCGACAAGCGCCCCGAGAAGATCGTCGTGTTGTCGCCCACCGCCACCGAGATGCTCTTCGCGATCGGTGCCGGCCCGCAGGTGACCGCCGTCGACGACCAGTCGAACTACCCGGCCGACGCGCCCAAGACCGACCTCTCCGCCTTCCAGCCCAACGCCGAGGCGATCGCCGGCAAGAACCCTGACCTGGTGGTGCTCTCCGACGACCGCAACAAGATCGTCGAGCAGCTCGGCAAGCTGAAGATTCCGGTGTACCAGACCCCGGCGGCGGTCACGCTCGACGACTCGTACCGGCAGATCACCGAGCTGGGCACGCTGACCGGTCACGTCGACCAGGCCACCGACGTCGCCACCCGGATGAAGGACGACATCGCCAAGCTGGTCAAGGACCTGCCGCAGCGCGCCGAGAAGCTCACCTACTTCCACGAGCTGGGCCCGGAGCTGTACAGCGCCACCAGCAAGACCTTCATCGGCTCGCTCTACAGCCAGGCCGGCCTGACCAACATCGCCGACCCGGCCGACGCGGACGGTAAGAACTTCGGCTACCCGCAGCTGTCCCAGGAGATCATCGTCAAGGCCGACCCGGACTTCGTCTTCCTGGCCGATGCCAAGTGCTGCCAGCAGAGCGCCGACACCGTCAAGGCGCGCAGTGGCTGGGCCGGCCTCACCGCGGTGAAGAACAACCAGGTCGTCGCCCTCGACGACGACATCGCCTCCCGCTGGGGCCCACGGGTCGTGGACCTGCTCCGGGTCATCATCGACGCGGTCGCCAAGGTGCCCGCGTGACCGTCGTCCGTCGGTGACCGGGCCTCGACAGGTGTCTGATCCGGCACCAACCGGTCAGCCGACCGAGCCGCCGCCGTCATCCCCGCGGGCCGAGCCACGTTCTCCGGCCCGGCCCGCCGGGCTGCCGTCCGGGGCCCGGCCCGCGGGGCTGCGCCTGCGGTGGCTGGTCGCGGGCCTGGTGGCGGTGCTCGTCGCGCTCGTCGTCGGGGTGTCGCTCGGCCCGGTGAGCCTGCCCCCGGGCAGCGTCGCCGCCGAGCTGCTCAACCTGTTTCCCGGGGTGCACCTCGACAGCGGGCTGACCGAACGTGAGATCGCGATCGTCACCGAGCTGCGCCTGCCCCGGGTGGTGCTGGGCCTGCTCGTCGGCGGTCTGCTCGCCCTCGCCGGTGGTTGCTACCAGGGCGTGTTCCGCAACCCGCTGGCCGACCCGTACCTGCTCGGGGTGGCCGCCGGCGCCGGCCTCGCGGTCACCGCGGCGATCGCCCTCGGCGGCGCCGGCCGGCAGGGCACGCTCTCCGGGTTGCCGATGACCATTCCGCTGGCCGCCTTCGCCGGTTCGCTGCTCGCCGTCACGATGACCTACGTGCTCGGCGCGGCCGGTGGGCGACGCGGGTCACCGGCCATGCTGATCCTGGCCGGGGTGGCGGTCTCCGCGTTCCTCTCCGCCGGGCAGACGTACCTCCTGCAACGCAACGCCGACAGCATCCAGCCGGTGTACTCCTGGTTGCTCGGCCGGCTCGCCACCGCCGGTTGGCACGACGTGCTGCTGGTGCTGCCGTACGCCGCGCTGACCACCGTGGTGGTGCTGCTGCACCGCCGCGAGCTGGACGTCCTCGCGGTCGGCGACGACGAGGCGAGAAGTCTGGGCCTGCACCCGCAGCGCACCCGGTACCTGTTGATCGCCGCCGCCTCGCTGGGCACCGCCGCGGCGGTCTCCGCGACCGGCCTGATCGGCTTCGTCGGCATCATCGTGCCGCACACCGTCCGGCTGCTCGCCGGGTCCAGCTACCGGGTGATCCTGCCGATGTCACTGCTGTTCGGCGGCGCGTTCCTGGCGCTGACCGATGTGGTGGCCCGCACCGCCGCCGCTCCGTCCGAGCTGCCCATCGGAGTGGTGACCGCCCTGCTGGGCGGCCCGTTCTTCGTCCTCGTGCTGCGGACCGCCCGGCGAGCGCTCACGTGAGCCGCGAACCCGCCGCCGGCACGCCGGCCGTCGAGGTGCGCGGGCTGCACGTCGACCTCGGTGGCACGCCGATCCTGACCGGCGTCGACCTCACCGTCGCCGTCGGCGAGTGGGTCACCGTGATCGGCCCGAACGGCGCCGGCAAATCCACCCTGTTGCGCGCCGTCGGCGGCCTGCTGCCCGCGCCGAAGGCGATCACTCTCTTCGGTACGCCGAGCGCCGCGCTGCGCCGTCGGGACCGCGCCCGGGTGGTGGCCACTGTGGCGCAGTCCCCGGTGGTGCCGCCCGGCATGTCGGTGCTGGACTACGTGCTGCTCGGCCGCACCCCGTACATCCCGACCCTGGGCCGGGAGTCGACAGCCGACGTCGACGCCGTGCACGAGGTGCTGGGGCGGTTGGACCTCGCCGGCTTCCACCGTCGCGAACTGGCCACCCTCTCCGGCGGCGAACGGCAGCGGGTGTTCCTCGCCCGCGCGCTCGCCCAGGGCGCGACGCTGCTGCTGCTCGACGAGCCGACCAGCGCGCTCGACATCGGCCACCAGCAGGACGTGCTCGAACTCGTCGACCAGCTGCGCCGGGAGCACGGCCTGACCGTCCTGGCCACGATGCACGACCTCTCCCTGGCCGGGGAGTACGCCGACCGGATGGTGATGCTCGCCGCCGGTCAGGTGGTGGCCGCCGGAACTCCGACCGAGGTGCTGACCGAGGAACTGCTCGCCACCCACTACCGGGCCAGCGTCCGGGTGGTCCCCGGCGCCCACGGCCCCCTGGTGGTCCCCGTCCGCCCCACCCGCCCCTGAGCAGGGGGGCGCTGGGTCAGGGGCCCAGGTCGATGACGGAGAAGAGGGCGCCCTGGGGGTCGCGGAGGGCGGCGAAGCGGCCCGCGGGGATGTCGCGCGGCGGGACCAGGATCGTTCCGCCCAGCTCGGCGGCGCGGGCCGCCGCGGCGTCCGCGTCGGCCACCGCGAAGTACACCGTCCAGTACGCGGGCAGGTCGGCCGGGAAGTCGTCGGCCAGCGGCGGCATCATCCCGGCGACGATCTGCGTCCCGAGCCGCCACCCCGTGTACGTCATCGCGCCCACCGCCTGGTCGTCGGGCTGCCAGCCGAACACCAGCTCGTAGAAGACCTTCGCGCCCTCGGGGTCGGGGGTGACCAGCTCGTTCCAGCTCATCGCACCGGGCACGTTGAACACCTCGGCACCGGCCATGGCCAGTGGCTGCCAGACGCTGAACGTGGCACCGGCCGGGTCGGCGAAGACCGCCATCCAGCCCCTGTCGAAGACCTCGAACGGTGGTACGACGACCTGCCCGCCGGCCCGTTCGACCCGGCCGGCGACCAGCTCGGCGTCGTCGGTGGCGAGGTACGTGGACCAGATCGGGATCTGGTCCGGGATCGCGGGCGGGCCGGCGCCGGCCACCGGCTTGCCGTCGAGCAGGAAGACCGTGTAGCCGCCCGCCTCGGGTTCCGGGGTGACCCGGCCGGTCCAACCGAACAGCTCCGGGTAGAAACGCCGCGCGTCGGTCAGGTCCGGGGTGGCCAGGTCGGCCCAGCAGGGCGTACCCGGCGGGACGGTGCTCACGTCAAGACCCCTCTCGGCCCGGCGGCCACGGCGGCCCCCTGCCGGAATCCTGGCACCGTCCCGCCGCGGCCCGGGGCGGAAACGGACGAATCGTCAGCTGAACCGGCGACCCTCATCCCGTCGGTACGCCCAGCCGGCGAGCGCGGCGAGCAGCACCACCCAGACACCGAGCATGATCAGTGCCAGCGGTTCCACGTCGTAGTCGGCCACCGACGCCCACATCAGTTCGGCCGCGCCCCGGGTCGGCAGGTACGGCGCGATCGTCTCGATGAACCCGGGCGCGTCGCCCGGCGCGGAGAGCAGTCCGCCGCCGAACGCCAGCGGCAGGAAGATCAGCTGTGCCACCACGATCGCCGCCTTGCTCGGCAGCAGGTAGCCGATGGCGAGCCCCATCAGCGTGAACGGCACCGAGATGACGGCCACCGTCCCGAGAGCCAACAGGAACGCCGCCGGCGTGACCTGGGCCGAGGTCAGCGTCGCGCCGATCACCACGACCGGGATCAGCGAGAGGTAGGTCAGCGCCAGGCCGGCCAGCACCCGGCCGGCGAACCGCGGGGCCGGCCCGGTCGGCAGGGTCCGGGTGTACGGGTTCCAGGGCTGGTCGCGGTCCTCGGCGACGCCGACGCCGTACTGGAAGATGTTGGCGCTCATCACCGAGAAGGTGACCATCGACGCGGTGGCGTAGGTGGCACCGACCGGATCGTCACCGGCGAACGGCACCACGAAGAAGATCATGGAGGCGGCCGGGAAGAACGCGCTGCCGAAGACGGCCACCGGAATCCGGATGATCTCCAGGAGCTGGTAGCGGGCGTGGACCAGGGCGAGCTGCACGGTCGCCTCCTCAGACGGTGGTGGGTAAGCCGCCGGCAGCGGCGGTGGCGGGACGGTCGGTGCCGGCGAGCGTGTCTTCGCTGGACGCGTCTCCGCTGGTGATGGCGAGGAACGCCTCCTCCAGCGAGGTCGGCCGTACCTCCAGGTCGGTGAACGGGGTCCGGGCCGTGACAAGTGCTCGGACCAGTTCGTCGGCGTCGGTGGTGAGCAGGTGCAGCCGACCGTCGACCCGTTCGGTGCGAACCACCCCCGGCAGGTCGGGCAGGTCATCGGCGACCAGGCTGACCCGGCGTACGCCCACGATGCCGCGCACCGCGTCCACCGTGTCGTCGGCGAGCACCCGGCCCTGCCCGATGACCACCACCCGGTGGGCGAGCGCCTCCACCTCCTCCAGGTAGTGACTGCTCAGCAGCACGGTGCCGCCGTCGTCGTGGAAGGCCCGGATCGCGTCCCAGAGGGTGCGCCGGGCGGCAACGTCCAGGCCCGTGGTCGGTTCGTCGAGCAGCACCAACCGGGGCCGGCCGACGAACGCCAACGCCACCGCCAGCCTGCGGCGTTGCCCGCCGGAGAGCCCTCCGGTCTGCCGTCGGGTCAGGTCGGCGAGGCCGAAGCGGTCGAGCAACTCCGCCCGGGGCACCGGGTCGGGGTAGTGCGCGGAGACGAAGTCGACGACCTCGCCGACGCGCAGGGTGCTGGGCGGGCCGGTCTCCTGCATCGTGACCCCGATCTGTCGCCGGCTCGCCGGGTCGCGGGGGTCGCCCCCGAACAGCTCGACCCGCCCCGAGCTGGGGCGGCGCAGGCCCGTCAGCAGTTTCATCAGGGTGCTCTTGCCGGCGCCGTTCGGCCCGAGCAGGCCGACCAGCTCACCGGCTTCGACTTCCAGGTCGACACGGTCGAGCGCGAGGACGTCGCCGTACCGGCGGCTGGCCTGGTCGGCGCGGGCGAGGGTCATGGCTGCTCCTTCGACGGGGTGGGGTCGAGCAGGGCGCGGATCGCTTCGGTGTACTCCTCGAACGCCAGCCGACCTCGCCGGCTGAGCCCGACCAGGGTCGTCGGGGTCCGTCCACGATGGGTCTTGCTGATCTCCACGTAGCCGGCGTCCTCGAGTTTGCGCAGGTGCGCCGAGAGGTTGCCGGCGGTCATCGCGAGCAGCTCCTGCAGGCGGGGGAACGCGATCTTGTCGCCGACGTTGAGAGCGGAGAGGCTGGCGACGACCCGCAGCCGGGCCTGCGCGTGGATGACCGGATCCAGCTCGGTCACGGCTGCTGTCGCTGTCGCTGCCGCCGCCGGGCGAGCGCGCCGGCCACCAGCATTCCGCCGCCGCCGGCCAAGGCCACGACGAGCGGATGCCAGCCCGGCCCGGCGAACGCCCCGACCAGGTTGATCAGGCTGATCCAGACGCCCAGCCGGAAGAGGTCCTGGTCCAGCCAGACCGCCCCGCCGGCCATGTGCAGCGCACCGGTCAGCCCGACGGCGGTCGCCGACCAGAGCAGCGCGGCCAGGTCGTGCGGCAGGTGTTCGGAGATCCGGCCCAGCCCCGCGTAGACGCTCACCGTTCCGAGCGCCCAGGCGTACCCGTACCACTTGCCACGCCGGGCGGAGTCGCCGGTCACCTGGCCGTAGGCCCGCATGCTGACCACCGCCTGGGTCGCTCCGGCGGCCGCGAGCAGTACGAAAAGGACGGTCAGCGGCAGCCAGCTCGGCAGTGCGACCAGCGCCCGCTCACCCGGGGGGAATCGCAGGAAGAACAGCCCGAAACCGACCAGCCAGGCGACACCCCACGGCCAGTAGAGCAGGCGGGCGTCGGGGTCGAGCTGGCGTGCCGTCGCTGACCGCTGGTCCTGGATCAGCCGGAGCGCCGCCGCGGCGTCAGTGGGCGGTGAATCATCGTCGAGGTCCACGCAAACTACTTTAAGACACAAAGTCGAGCGGGGTGACCCCGCCATCACCGACGGGACCCCCGATCCCGGCGAGCATTGCCTATGGTGGTTCAGTCGTGACGACTGATCCGTCGCACAGGCCACAGGGGAGGGTTCGTGTCAAGCCCGAGCAATGAGCTGGAGGTCCAGCCGGAGGCTCTGACGGCGTTCGCCGCCGGGTCCAAGGATCGGGCGGCCCGTTTCCGCGAACTGCACCGCGCCTTCGGCGACGGGCACGTGCCACGGCACGCCTTCGGGGTGATGCCGGCGTCCTTCAACCTCGCGTCGACGTACGCCGAGCAGTTCGAGGCGTGCCTTCAAGGGCTGGCCGACGGCGCCGAGATGATGGCGGACATCGCCGAGGGGCTCACCGACACCGCCGCCGCCTACACCGGCACCGACGTTGCCAACACCGACCTCTTCGTGCCCGGCCGCCCGCCCGCTCCCGACCTCATCGCACCCGGCCCCTGGTCCGGTGGCAACGGCACTCCGACCGGTTCGGTGCCGGCGTGAGCACCGAGGCGTTGCAGCGCAACAAGACCTACTTCGAGCAGATCGTCTCGGGCACGCCCGAGCCCTTCAAGCCGCTCTCCAACGCGGTGCTCTGGCCGTTCGAGCAGCTGTTGGAGCTGGTCGCCGGCGAACCGGACGACCTGATGCGGGCCGCGCAGCTCTGCCTGGACACCGGCGCGGCGGTACGCGAGATCGCCGGTGACCAGATCGCCGACCGGGCCCGCCTGCGTGGCGCCTGGTCGGGCGACGCGGCCGAGGGCTTCCACGCCTCCATGGAGTCGGTCGAGGCGGCGATCGAGGAGCTGACCCAGGGGCTCGACGGCACCAAGGACGTGCTGGTCGAGGCGGCGAACGCGGCGGTGGACGCGTTCAATCTGCTGGTCGAGCTGATCCTTGAGTTCCTGCTCTGGTTCCTCACCGAGGTGATCATCGCGGCGGTGGCCGCTGCGCTGAGTGCCGGCGTCTCGTTGGCCGCCACGGTGGTCCGGGTGCTGGCCCGGCTGGCCACCACGGTGGGTCGGATGGTCAAGATCGTCGCCCGGTTCGCCGAGGTGCTCACCCGCCTCGCCGCCCGGCTGGGCAAGGTCGCCGGGCAGCTCCGCAAGTACGCGGACACCGTCATGGAGATCAAGAAGCGGAAGAAGCAGTACAAGCTGCTCAGCAAGGGCGGCTGGACGGCCGAGGGGCGGGCCTTTCAGGTCGAGAAGTTCAAGACCCTCTTCCCGGGCAAGTTCGTCATCAACCAGGTCTCGCCGGTCAACATCCCCGGGTTCGGCGGCGCTCTGCTGGACACCGGCGTGGGCCTGCACGACATCTCCGACGGGCAGAAGGACCGCAACTACCTGGTGGACGGCACGTACAGCGAGGACCTGGGCCCGTACACAGCGGGTGTGCAGAATGTCTTCGACTCCATCGTGAACTGAGAGGCAGCCATGACCTTCCCCGCCCTGGACCGAATCGAGGCGCTGGCTCGCAACCTCGACGGATGGCAGCGGCAACTCGCCGATCGGATGGCGGAGCTGGAGGAGACCAGCGCCGAGGGTGTGAGCGACTCCGGTCTGGTGCGGGTCACCGCCGCGGCCGACGGCAAGATCCTCTCTTCGGAGCTGAACGCGCGGGCGATGCGACTGGACTCCTACAGCCTGGCCGAGGAGTTCACCGCAGCCGCCAACCGGGCGCAGGAAGCCGCCGCGGCCCGCGTCCGGGAGTTGGTCGGGGAGGTCATCGGCGACGCAGGCGGCGGTCCGCGCCGGTCCGCCGACCACGAGGGACGCTGATGACGACCGACGGGAGCCAGGCACGGTACGTCGAGGGGATCACCCGACTGCTGGCGGCCGGGGAGCAGGTGCGCGCGGTGGCCCAGGTGCGGGCGGGCGGCGGGCTGACGCCGGCACCTCCCTCGCAGCCGTCGACCCCACCCGCAACCGGCGGGCCGGGCTTCCTGGGTGTCCTGCTCAACGTGCTCTCCCCGAACATCACCTTCGGCCGGGCGGACAACGCCGTCGACTGGCTCTTCTTCGGTGTCGGAGGTCGAGGCGCCCCGGATTCCCAGGCATCCGTGCTGCACCAACCCCTGACCGCCGCGGCGAAGGGCCCCGGCCTCCGGACCCTCGTGCTGGGGGTCACCGACCAGCGGCTGCTGCTCGGCGCGACAGCACCCGTCGGCCTGCTCTCCAGCTCGACGGCGGACGAACAGGCGCAGGCCGACATCGAACTGCTCGGGTCCGTCCCGCGCACGACCGTCGCCGCCCGGGTCGGCAGGTACCGGCTGAACTGGAAACGGCTGCGGATCGACTTCGCCGACGGGTCGTGGCTGTCGTTCCACGTGCCGCTGGCCGACTCCAGCCGCCCGCTGCGGGAGGTCGCGGCAGCCCTGTCAGCCGGCTGAACCACCGACGAGCGGGGCGGGCAGCGGCGCAACGTGCAGCACCGCCAGCCGGGACACCGCCCGGGTGAGCACCACGTACAGCCGGTGCAGCCCGCGCGGCTCGGCCGCGACGATCGCGGCCGGCTCGACCACCACCACATGGTCGTACTCCAGGCCCTTGACCAGCGTCGCGGGCACCACCGTGACCCGCTCTGCGGCCGCCACGTCGTCGGCGGTCGCGGTCTCGACACCGGCCTCGGCCAGCGCCGCGCGCAGGCCGTCGACCGCGTCGTCCGCGGCGATCACCCCGACCGATCCGTCGTGCGCGAGCGCCGCGCGCACCTCGGCCACCGTCGCCGAGGTCAGGTCGGTCACCGTACGCACGTCCAGGCCGCCGTCGTGGCGCAGCGACTCAGCCGGCGGTACGTCCACCGCGAGCGCCGGGAGCAGCAGGTTCGCGAATGCGACGACTGCGGCGGGCACCCGGAACCCGATGGTCAACGGGACCACCACCGCGTCCGGCTTACCCAGATGGGCGAGAGACTCCCTCCAGTCCGTCGCCGCCCACGGCGCGGTGCCCTGGGCGAGGTCACCGAGGAGCGTGACCGAGCCGTGCTCACTGCGCCGAGCGATGGCCCGACACTGCATCGGGGAGAGGTCCTGCGCCTCGTCCACCACCACGTGCCCGAACCCGGAGAGCCGTTCCAGCAGTCCGGTCGCCTCGTCGATCAGCACCGCATCGGCAGCGGTCCAACGGGTCGCCTTCGGCGTGCGGGCCGGCTTCACCCACGTCAACTGCTCCTGCTCGGCGTCGCTGAGCAGCCCGTCCGCTGCGGCGGCGAGCCGGTCCGGATCGGAGAACAGGCCGTGCACCAGCCCTTCCGGGGTGAGCGACGGCCAGACCGCGTCCAGGAAGTCGAGCACCGGCCGGCAACGGCTCATCCGGCGCAGCCAGGCATCGCTGGGCGACTCCGCACGCCGCGCCTCGGCCTGCCGTTGCAGCAGACTCACCACCCGCGCCTGGACACGTTCCCGACCCGTGCCGTACGGCAGCCCTTCCCGGCGGGTCTCCTCGACGATCCGGTGCAACGGCTCCACGCCGATGCGCCAGCGGAACGAGCCGTCCGACACGGTGATCGATTCGGTCGGAGTGCCGATCTGCGCCTGCACGGCGCGTCGCAGCACGCTCGCCATCCGTGCGTCGTGTTTGAGCGCGGCCACCGCCGGCGCCTCGACCGCCCGAACCGCCACGCGGGAGATCAATTCCTCCACAGTGGCCTGCTCGACCTCGACCTCACCGAGCGCCGGCAGCACCGCCGCGATGTACGACAGGAACGCCCGGTTCGGCCCGACGATCAACACACCCGCCCGCCGCAACCGCTCCCGATGCAGGTAGAGCAGGTACGCGGCCCGGTGCAGACCGACAGCCGTCTTCCCCGTACCCGGCGCGCCCTGCACACAGATCGAGTCGGCGAGATCAGCCCGGACCAGCTCGTCCTGCTCCGGCTGGATCGTCGCGACGATGTCCCGCATCGGCCCGACGCGTGGACGCTCGATCTCGGCGGTCAGGATCCGACTGGTCGTACCGAGCTCTTCGCCCCGATCCAGCCGCTCGTCCTCGAAGCTGGTCAGCACACCATTGCTGAACCCGAACCGTCGCCGAACCGCCACCCCCTGCGGATCCCGCACACTGGCCCGGTAGAACGACCGGGAGACCGGTGCCCGCCAGTCCAGCACCAACGGCTCACCACGCTCATCGGTGACATGCCGTCGCCCCACGTGATACCGCCGGCCGTGATGATCGTCGCTGGCGTCAGGCGCGGTCGGCTCGCTGGCGGGCCTGCCGGCTGTGGTCCGGTTGTCGGTGGTCCCGCGGTCCGTGGCGCTGCTGTTGGTGCTGTTGTCGGTGGTGCTGTTGACGGGGGCGCCGGCGAAGTCGAGGCGGCCGAAGAAGAGCGGGGTGGTCGGGTCGTCGGCCAGCTCGGCGACCCGGCGGGCCAGGGTGCGGCCGAGCGTCTCGGCCGCGTACGCGTCGCCGGCCACCTGGTCACCGGTGGCGAAAAGAGACTCGGCCCGCTCCCGCATCCGACGCAGTGCCGCCCGCGAGGTGCTGAGGTGCGCGCGTTCGGCGGCCAGGTCCGCGTCGAGGCCGGTGTCGGTGTCGGTGTCGGGCTCAGTGTCGAGGTCAAGTGCGGGCATGCTGACGTCCCATCGTTCACATCTGCTGCGCGCTCGCGTGTCCGGGGGCGGATGGCCGCCCGCCCGGCGCGAAGACGTCCGTTCCGGTGCAGCTCACCTCGGCCGTCAAGCGGCCTGCAACCCTACGCTTCTCAACCCGCCGCAGCCATCGAATTACCGACGCGACCACTCGTCCGAGACGGCGTGTCGCGCGGTCGGCTGTCGCTGGACGATCACGCCCCGCCCCGGGGGCCGTGCTTCCTCCTGCCGCGACCGAGGGGCCGCCGGTGATCGACTCGGCTTTCAGGAAGTCGCGGTCTCTGGGCTGGTGCGACGCCCCGGTTTTCAGGAAGCCGAGTCGATCACAAGGACACGCGGCTTGCTGCGTCAGAGACAGCAGGGTCGTCGCGGTCGCGGTCGCGGTCGCGGGCGGTGCCGGTCGCGGTGGCTGTGCCGGTCGAGGTGGCGGTGCCGGTCCGAAGGCGCGCTGCCGCTGGTGGTGCTGGTCTTCGTGCCGGTCGGGACCGGGGCGGCACGACGGTCGTCAAGTGCGGGCTTGGCCACTCCGGGCCGGCCCGCCGAGCCGGAGCCGGCAGCCGGGGATACGGTCGGGCCATGGCTGAGCGCATCGCACGCCCGCGGGTCGGGCACATCCAGTTCCTGAACTGCCTGCCGATCTACTGGGGTCTGATGCGCTCCGGTGCCCTGCTCGACGTCGACCTGCAGAAGGACTCGCCGGACCGGTTGAGCGCGGCGCTGGTCGCCGGCGACCTCGACATCGGCCCGATCACGCTGTTGGAGTATCTGAAGCACGCCGACGAGTTGCTGCTCCTGCCGGACCTGGCGGTGGGCAGTGACGGGCCGGTGCTCTCGGTCAACATGGTCTCCACCCGGCCGCTCGCCGAGCTGGACGGCGCCCGGGTGGCGCTCGGCTCGACCTCGCGGACCGGGGTGATGACGGCCCAGTTGCTGCTCGCCGAGCAGTACAACGTGCGGCCCGAGTACTTCCGCTGCCCGCCGGACCTGACCCAGATGCTGCTGGAGGCCGACGCGGCAGTGCTGATCGGGGACGTGGCGCTGCGGGCGTACTACGAGGCGCCGCAGAAGGGCCTCATTGTCACCGACCTCGGGCAGGCGTGGCGGGAGTGGACCGGGCTGCCGATGGTCTTCGCCGTCTGGGCGGTCCGCCGTGACTTCGCCGCCGCCCACCCGGGCCTGGTGAAGGAGGTGCACGAGGCCTTCCTGCGCTCGCGGGATCTTTGCCTGGCCGAGTTGGACCAGGTCGCCGAGGCGGCTGCCCGCTGGGAGGCCTTCGACGCGGAGACGCTGGCCACGTACTTCCGGACCCTCGACTTTTCCCTCGGCGAGCGCCAGGTCACCGGGCTGCGCGAGTGGGCCCGTCGGGCCGCCGCCATCGGCGAGGCCCCGGCGCTGCCGGACGGCGGCCCGGAGTTCTTCGCCGGCTGACCGCTGCCAAGCGGCTCAGGTGCCGGGGCGGAGCAGTGCCTCGGTGATCTTCTCGCAGTTCTTCATGCCGTAGTCGTAGCCCATGTTGATCGGGTACTTGACCATCACGCCCATCGTCCAGGTGTCACCGATGGCCAGGCAGTTGATGTGCATCTCCTGCTCCTTGGTCCGGTCGATCCACCCGTTCTTGATGGCGATCTTCTTCTGCTCGGCGGCCGGGAAGGCCTTGCGGATACCGAAGTCGCCGGCTCCGCGAACCAGTTTCATCTCGTTGAGCAGCCACTTGGTCCACTTCGGCCCGGCGGCCGTGCCGGTGACGATGCAGTTGCCCATTCGGGCGGTGTCCCGGGGGGAGAGCGCCGTCCGGCTCCAGCCGCCGTCGGGGGCCACGCTGCTGTCGGTCAGCTTGCACATGGAGATGAGCCGCTTGATCGACGCTTCCCGGTCGACCTGGTTGTAGAACTGTTCGGCCCGGGCGTTGTCGCTGTCCCGGATGATCCGCGTCGCGTCGGCGAGCTTCGCGTCGCTCGGGGTCTGGCCGGCGTCGGCTGCGCGACGCAGGAAGTCTGCGACGATCCATGCCTTGATCATCGAGGCGGTCGTGCTGGTCTCGCCCATGTTCTTCGAACCGATGATCTTTCCGGTTCGGCGGTCGAGGACGCTCCAGGAATACCAGCCCTCGATGTTCAGGTCGAGGTCCTTGGCAACGAACGGCAGCGGCTCCAGCGACGGGCTGGGCTTCGGCGACGCGGAGGACGGCTGGCGGGCGCTGCGGTCGGTGCCGGAGCCGGTGGGACGGTCGCTGGTGCCGGAGCCCGCGTCACCCCACTTGGCCGCGGCTGACGCCTCGAACGGCGACCCGGGCAGCAGTCGCAGCGACACCAGGACCAGCCCGATCAGGATGACCGCGACGGCGATCAGCCGAACCGGGGAGGCCTCGCCGCCGTCGCGGCGGTCGACTCGACGGTTGCCGGCCATCAGAGCTTTCCGACCGGCTGCTGCGGCACCTTGAGCGCGGCGCCCGGCTGCGGGGTGACCAGTTGGGTGGCCACACTGGCGCAGACCTTCGCGCCGTAGTCCAGGCCCGTCCTGATCGGGTAGCGCAGCATCACCGCGAGGCTCCACTTGCTGGTGACGGCGAGGCAGTTGACGTGCCAGTCGCCGTCGCCGTAGATGGGGGTCCAGCCGTTCTTCATGCTGACCGGGCCCTGAGAGGTGATCGACTTGGGTAGACCGTCGATGATCCCCCAGCGGCCACCACCGGACGAGGGTTTCTGGTCCTTGGCCGCGGTGGTGCCCTTCACCTTGCTCATCTGGTCCAACACCCACTTGGTCCACTTCGGGCCGGCAGCCTTGCCGTCGGCGATGCAGTCGCCGACGCGAGCCGCGTCCCGGGGGGACATCCGGGTGAAGCTCCAGTAGCCGGTGTACGGCTTGACGTTGCCGCGCTTGGTGTCGGTCAGCCCGCAGATCTTGATCGCCCGGACGATGACGGGGTCGGGGATGCTGCTGGACGAGGGCTTGTACGAGCCACCCGCAGCGGCGTACACCTTGTTGGCCGCTCCGTCGTTGCTGTCGACGATGGCGAGTCGAGCCGCCTCCTTCAACGCTGCGGACGGCTCCCTGTCGCCGAGCTGTCGCAGGTAGTCGGAGACGATCCACGCCTTGATCATCGACTCGGTGGAGCTGGTCGCGGCCATGTTCGGCGACCCGGAGATCTTGCCCGTCTTCCGGTCCAGCAGGGCCCACGAGAAGAACTCACCCTTGAAGCTCACCGACACCGGGCCGGCGGCCAGGGTGGGCGGCGGTGGTGGGGTGGGCGCGGGCGCGGCGACGCTCGACGTGCCGCCTCCACCGCCTCCGCCGCTGTCGTCGCTGGCGAGCCGGGCGTACGCGGTGGGGACCAGCAGGACGCCGCCGAGCACGACCGCCGTGATGGCGAGCACCAGGGTCACGCGAGATCGCATGAGTGGGTGAACTCCAGGTGTCAGGGCCGGGGGGACCGGCTTGTCGTCGGGACGAATCGGGTGCGATCGCCGAGGCCGGGGGAGGTGGCCTCTGTGGAGATGTCGATGTCGGCAGCCGATCGGTTGTCCGGCAGAAGTCTACGTCCGGACCAGCGGACCGCCAGGGTTCGACACTAGGCAACCTGGGATAAAGGCGGGATATGGGGCCGGTATGAGGTTTTTGCAGTGATTCACTTTTGTTTCGTGGCCTAGGTCACGGCGACGTAACGTCCCCCAGGTAGCGCAAAGCGCTCAGCCGCTCACAGATGGGATGCCCGGATTCCTGTTACACCCCCTGGCGCAACGAGGCGCAAGCTGTAACACTTAGCCTCATGTATGGCAACGACTTCTCCGCCCCGGACGGCACCACCGACGAGGCGCCCGGCGGCCTGCTGGGCGAGGTCGAGGCCGCCGAGGCCGAGCTGCGCGCGGCGGCGGCGCGCGGGCGGCGTGGCGGACCCGCGCCGGACGAGGACCTGGCGGCGTACTTCGCGGAGGTCGTCGACGCCGAGCAGAAGGTCGAGCCCCGCGACTGGATGCCCGACGCGTACCGGCGGACGCTGATCCGGCAGATCGCCCAGCACGCCCACTCCGAGATCATCGGGATGCAGCCGGAGGGCAACTGGATCAGTCGGGCGCCGTCGCTCAAGCGCAAGGCGATCCTGCTGGCCAAGGTGCAGGACGAGGCGGGTCACGGCCTCTACCTCTACGCCGCCGCCGAGACCCTCGGCATCAGCCGCGACGAGCTGGTCCAACTGCTGCTCGACGGCCGCCAGAAGTACAGCTCGATCTTCAACTACCCCACTCTGAGCTGGGCCGACGTCGGCGCCATCGGGTGGTTGGTGGACGGCGCGGCGATCGTCAACCAGGTCCCGCTCTGCCGCTGCTCCTACGGCCCGTACGCCCGCGCGATGATCCGGGTCTGCAAGGAGGAGTCGTTCCACCAGCGGCAGGGCTACGAGATCCTGCACACCCTGGCGCACGGCACCCCCGGGCAGCAGGCGATGGCCCAGGACGCGGTGGATCGTTGGTGGTACCCGTCGCTGGCCATGTTCGGCCCGCCGGATGGCGACTCCACGCACTCGGCTCAGTCGATGGCCTGGAAGATCAAGCGCTTCTCGAACGATGATCTGCGCCAACGCTTCGTCGACATGTGCGTCCAGCAGGCCGAGATCCTCGGGCTGCGCATCCCCGATGCGGACCTGCGCTGGAACGACGAGCGGCAGGCGTACGACTACACCCAGCCGGACTACGACGAGCTGATGCAGGTGATCTCGGGCGACGGGCCGTGCAACCGGGAGCGGATGGCCCACCGCCGGGCCGCGCACGCCGACGGCGCCTGGGTACGCGAGGCCGCCGCGGCGTACGCCGCGAAGCGGGCGGGACAGAAGGAGACGGTGGCCGCGTGAGCGAGCGTAGCGAGCAAGCCGGACAACCCGGCATGACGAGTCATTCGCCTCTGTGGGAGGTCTTCGTGCGGGCCCGGCGAGGGCTGTCGCACACGCACGTCGGCAGCCTGCACGCGCCCGACGCCGAGCTTGCCCTGCGCAACGCCCGCGACCTCTACACCCGCCGCCAGGAAGGCGTGTCGATCTGGGTGGTGCCGGCCGGTGCGATCACCGCGTCCAGCCCCGACGAGAAGGACGCCTTCTTCGACCCGGCCGCCGACAAGGTCTACCGCCATCCCACCTTCTACGAGGTGCCGGACGGGGTGGCCCACCTGTGAACGGGCCCTTCGACTTCACCCTCTCGCTCGCCGACGACGCGTTGATCGCGGCCCAGCGGCTGGCCGAGTGGACCACCCGCGCGCCGGAGATGGAAGAGGACATCGCGCTCGCGAACATCGCCCTCGACCAGCTCGGGGCGGCGCGGCTGCTGCTGTCGTACGCCGGCGAGCTGGAGGGCGCCGGCCGCGACGAGGACGCGCTGGCGTACCTGCGCGACGACCGCGAGTTCCGCAACGCGCTCCTGGTCGAGCTGCCCAACGACGACTTCGCGGTGACGATGGCGAAGCTGTTCTTCCTGGCGGCGTACCAACTGCCGTTGTACACGGCGCTGGCCGGCTGCGCGGACGAGCGGTTGGCCGCGATCGGCGCGAAGGCGCGCAAGGAGTCGGCGTACCACCTGGACCACGGCGCGCTGTGGGTGAAACGGCTCGGTGACGGCACCGAGGAGTCGCATCGTCGGATGCAGGCTGCCGTCGACCAGGTGTGGCCGTACACCCACGAGCTGTTCACCGCGGCCCCGGCGGCTCCGGTCGATCCGGCCACCCTGCGGTCCTCGTTCGACGAGGTCGTCGGCCCGGTGCTGGCCGAGGCGACGCTCACCCAGCCGGACAGTTCCTGGGCCCCGGCCGGTGGACGGGCCGGTGTGCACACCGAGCACCTGGCCTACCTGCTCGCCGAGATGCAGGTGCTGCACCGTGCCCACCCCGGAGCGAAGTGGTGAGCGCGCCGAGCGCGAGCCCGGCAATCGCCGACCGCGCGGGCAGGGCGAGCGCACGGGAGGCCGCCGCCAGCGTCGTGGACCCGGAGATCCGGGTCATCACCATCGACGAACTGGGCATCCTCCGGGCGGTCGAGGAAGATCCGGCCAGTGGCCGGGTGACCGTCACCATCACCCCGACCTACACCGGCTGCCCGGCGATGGACGTGATCCGGGCCGACATCCGCCGCGCGCTCGCCGCCGCCGGCCACCCGGACGCGCAGGTCCAGACGGTCTACAGCCCACCGTGGAGCACCGACTGGATCTCCGAGGGTGGGCGGGCCAAGCTCGCCGCCGCCGGGATCGCCCCGCCGGCCCCGGTGCCCGCCGCCGGCGTCGTGTCCCTGACGCTCGCGGTCCGCTGCCCGCAGTGCGGTTCACCGGAGACCGAGCAGGTCAGCCGGTTCGGTTCCACAGCGTGCAAGGCGTTGTGGCGGTGCCGTTCCTGCTCCGAACCCTTCGACCACCTGAAGGCGCTGTGACTGTCACCATCACCCGCCCGGTTCGCCGCAGGCCGGTCTTCCACCCGTTGTCCGTCGCCGCCGTCGACCGGCTCACCGACGACGCCGTGGCGGTGACCTTCGCCGTACCCGAGGAACTGCGGGAAACCTTCGCGTTCCGCGCCGGCCAGCACCTCACCGTGCGGCGAGCCGCGGAGGACGGCACGGACGTGCGCCGGTCGTACTCGATCTGCTCCACCCCCGACGACCTCGCCCGGCACGGCCGGTTGCGGATCGGGGTGCGGGAGATCCCCGGCGGCGCCTTCTCGGCGTTCGCGTGCGGGGCGCTGCGCGGTGGCGACACCGTGGAGGTGCTGCCGCCGCTGGGCACTTTCACCACGGCGTTCGCACCGGACCGGGCGCGGCACTACGGCGCGGTCGTCGCCGGCTCCGGCATCACCCCGGTGCTCGGGCTGGTCGCGACCGCCCTGGCCGTCGAGCCGGCCAGCACCTTCACCCTGGTGTACGGCAACCGCACGGCGAACACCGTGATGTTCGCCGAGGAGTTGGCCGACCTGAAGGACCGTTACCCCACCCGGCTGCACCTGGTGCACGTCCTCTCCCGGGAACAGGGCGAGTCGCCGCTGCTCTCCGGTCGGATCGACGCCGAGCGGCTGGGCCGGTTGCTGGGCACCATCGTGCCGGGCGACCTGATCGAGGAGTGGTTCCTCTGCGGCCCGTACGCCATGGTGGTTGACGTCCGGGACGTGCTGACCGCACGTGGGCTGCCCGAGTCGGCGGTGCACACCGAGCTGTTTCACGTCGACACGCCACCGGAGCCGGTGCGCCGACCCGTCGACCAGGCGGGCACCGGGGCCGAGGTGACCATCGTGCTGGACGGCCGGTCGTCGAGCTTCACCATGGGGCGCGAGGAACGGGTGCTGGACGCCGCGCTGAAGGTGCGGGGTGAGCTGCCGTACGCCTGCAAGGGTGGCGTCTGCTCGACCTGCAAGGCGAAGGTCGTGGACGGCGCGGTCACGATGGCCCGCAACTACGCGCTGGAGCCCGACGAACTGGCTGCCGGCTACGTGCTGACCTGTCAGTCCAGCCCGACCACCGACAAGCTCACTGTCGACTACGACGCCTGATCGCGCACCCGTACCGCAGATCTTGGACACTTTCCGTCACGCCCGAACGGAAACTGTCCAAGATCTCGGCCGGACGGGGCGGTCGTCGTACTGGGGTGCTCGTCACCGGCGGCGGAGGGGCGCGTCGGCCACCGAACCGGCGACGTAGGCTCGGGGTGTGACGGTGAGCCGGGAGATCGACGACATCCTGCAGCGCGGCGCGGACGGCGGGCGGATCACGCCCGAGGAGGCGCTGCTGCTCTACACCGAGGCGCCCTTCCACGCGTTGGGCGAGGCGGCGGACGCGGTGCGCCGGCGGCGCTACCCGGACAACGTCGTCACCTACCTGATCGATCGCAACATCAACTACACGAACGTCTGCGTGACGGCGTGCAAGTTCTGCGCGTTCTACCGGGCGCCGAAGCACTCCGAGGGCTGGACCCACCCGACCGAGGAGATCCTGCGCCGCTGCGGCGAGGCGGTCGAGTTGGGCGCCACCCAGGTGATGCTCCAGGGCGGGCACCACCCCGACTACGGCGTGGAGTACTACGAGGAGCTGTTCTCCTCGGTCAAGCAGGCGTACCCGCAGCTGGTCATCCACTCGATCGGCCCCAGCGAGATCCTGCACATGGCCAAGGTCTCCGGGGTGAGCCTGGACGAGGCCATCGCCCGGATCAAGACCGCCGGCCTGGACTCGATCGCCGGCGCCGGCGCGGAGATGCTGCCCGAGCGGCCCCGCAAGGCGATCGCCCCCCTCAAGGAGTCGGGCGAGCGCTGGCTGGAGGTCATGGAGCTGGCCCACCGGCAGGGCATCGAGTCGACCGCCACCATGATGATGGGCACCGGCGAGACGCACGCCGAGCGGATCGAGCACCTGCGCATGATCCGTGACGTGCAGGACCGCACCGGCGGTTTCCGGTCGTTCATTCCGTGGACGTACCAGCCGGAGAACAACCACCTGAAGGGCCGCACCCAGGCGACCACCCTGGAATACCTGCGGCTGGTCGCGGTGGCCCGGCTCTTCTTCGAGACCGTGCCGCACCTGCAGGCGTCCTGGTTGACCACCGGTAAGGACGTCGGGCAGCTTTCGCTGCACATGGGCGTGGACGACCTCGGGTCGATCATGCTGGAGGAGAACGTCATCTCCTCCGCCGGTGCCCGGCACCGCTCCAACCTGCACGAGCTGATCGGCATGATCCGCTCGGCGGACCGGATCCCCGCGCAGCGCGACACCCTCTACAACCGGCTCGCCGTGCACCACACGCCGGCCGACGACCCGACCGACGAGCGGGTGGTCTCGCACTTCTCCTCGATCGCGCTGCCCGGCGGAGGCGCGGGCCGATCCCTGCCGCTGGTGGACGTCAGCTGACGGTCGACACCCGGCCGTTCGGCTGATCGACGCTCATGCTCCCGCCGGGTCAACCCGGCGGTACGGGTGGTCCCCGCCGCCGCAGCGTCAGCCTCTCCGGTCTGGGGCTGGTGGAGGTGATCGTCGGCGGCTAGCGTCCCGGCTCATATTCGTCGCCACCGTCGACGGAAGAGGCTGTCCTCCATCGGCCCGCTGCGGGTCGTTCATATAACGCACGGCAGTACGGGCGGGATGGGTGACCATCCCGCCCGTACTGTCTGCGCAGCTCGGGCCGGACGGATGAAAACGGCTCCGCCTGCTGGCGTGGAAGATCGGCCTCCGATAGCGTCCGCTCGTTCCGCAACCATTCTTTCTTCCCTACCCCCGGGGGACTGATGACAGCGTTCCACCGCTCGACGCTGGTGCGCGCCAGTGTCGTGGCGCTGCTCGCGGCCGGCGGCATCGCCGCCGTCGCCGCCCCAGTGCTGGCGGCCGAGCAGGCCGATCTGGCCCTGGTGCCGCTCAGCTACAACCTGGCCAAGGGTGTCACGGAGGCCAGGAGCAAGCCGTTCAAGTTCTCCGTCGACAACACCCGGAGCGAGGAAGACGCCAAGGGTGTCAGTTACACGGTGGACACCAGCAAGCTGAAGACGAACAAGGTCCGGGTCGTGGTGCCCGACGGCTGCCGGGTGAACGGCAAGAAGTTCACCTGCCGCCTCGGCGACCTGGCCGCCGGCACCAGCGAGGACTTCGGTATCCCGATCTTCTCCACCGGTGGCAAGGGCGCCGCCGGCACCCTGGTGGTCACCATCCGCTCGGCCACGGAGGACCCCAACAAGGAAGACAACAAGGTCGAGCACGACATCACCGTCACCGAACCCGGGTACGACCTGACCAGTTGGGTGCAGGACGTCAACGCCAACGTGGTGCTGAACGGTGTCAACGGCGACGACCCCGACCTTCGGCCGGTGCGGCCGGGCGAGACGGTGCCGGTCGACTGGGCGGTCTACAACGACGGCAGCCGCAAGGCCACCGGTCTCGCCTACGTGATGACCCTGCCGGCGGGCGTCACCTTCGACACCCTGCCCGACACGTGCACCACGCAGACGTTCGGCGTCGCTCAGGCGCTCTGCCAGGACGACGGCGCGGTGATTCGCCCCGGTGACTACTACACCGCGGACATCAAGGTGACAGTCGGCAAGGACGTCACCGAGCCCGTGCTGCGGGTCGGCGAGCTGGTGGCGCACGGCCTGGACGCGGCAGCGGGCAAGCCCGAGAAGCAGCCGCGACGGGCGAGCACCGCCCAGCGGAAGGCCTTCACCGAGATCGACGAGGGCGACAACCAGGCGATCTTCGACGTCTTCGTCGACCCGACTCCGACTCCGACGCCGACGGCCACGCCGACGGGGACGCCGACGCCCACGCCGACGGCCACTCCGACGGAGACGCCGACCCCGACCCCGACAGTCACGCCGACGGGGACGCCGACGCCGACGCCGACGCCGACGCCGATGCCGACGGAGACGCCGACCCCGACCCCGACGGTCACCCCGACGGAGACGCCGACCCCGACGGAGACGCCGACCCCGACCCCGACCCCGACGGTCAGCCCGACGGAGACGCCGACGCCGACGCCGACGGTCACCCCCACCCCCACGCCGACGCCGACGCCGACGCCGACGAAGACGCCCACCGTTACGCCGACGCCGACGCCGACCGCAACGGAGACGCCGACGGCCACTCCGACCGCGACGGTCACCCCGACCCCGACCCCGACCCCGACCGCGACTGCCACTCCGACGCCGGTCCCCAGCGGTACGACGACGCCGGGCACGACCGTCTCGCCGGGTGCCGGTGATGGTTCCACCGGTGGTGGCTCGGGCGGTGGCGGCCTGCCGGTGACCGGTGTGCAGGTCGGCCTGATCGGCGGCATCGGCGTGATAATCCTGCTGGTGGGTGGGGCGCTGCTGGTGCTCACGCGTCGCCGCAAGGTGGTTCTGGTCTCGCCAACGGATGAGAAGTCGACCGACTGACACCGGTGTCCTGACCAGCGGTGCGCACGAGCGGCGCGACCGCGACGGGTGCGATGGCGACAGGCGTTCTGACCGAGGTGTCACGGACGCGGGCACGACGCGAGGGCGGGGTGGGCGACCACCCCGCCCTTTCGCGTACGGGGTGCTGGCCGCCCACCCAGCGAACGTCGGTTGGCGGGCGGCTGGCAGAGTGAGGGGGTGAGCCGTACCCCGCAGGGCCAGCGCGCCAGTCTGGACAAGCAGCCGCACGAGGTCGCCGCGATGTTCGACGGCGTGGCCGAGCGTTACGACCTGACCAACACGGTGATCTCGCTGGGCCAGGATCGCTCCTGGCGGCGGGCCACCCGGGCGGCGCTCGGGCTGCGGCCGGGCGAGCGGGTGTTGGACGTGGGCGCGGGCACCGGCGTCTCGACGCGCGAGCTGGCCCAGTCCGGGGCGTACGCGGTCGGGGTCGACCTGTCACTGGGCATGTTGCACACCGGCAAGCGGGCCCGGCCCGAGGTGCCGCTGCTGGCGGGAGACGCGTTGCGGCTGCCGTTCGCCGACGCGAGCTTCGACGCGGTGACCATCTCCTTCGCGCTGCGCAACGTCAACGACACCGACGCTGCGCTGCGTGAGCTGGCCCGGGTGACCCGGCCGGGCGGCCGGCTGGTGGTCTGCGAGTTCAGCACCCCGGTCAACCCGGTCTTCCGGACGGTCTACCTGTCGTACCTGATGCGGTCGTTGCCGGCGGTGGCCCGCACGGTGTCGAGCAACCCCGAGGCGTACGTCTATCTCGCCGAGTCGGTCCGCGCCTGGCCGGCGCAGTCCGCGCTGGCCGGCCGGGTGGCCGCGGCCGGGTGGGGGCGCGTGGCGTGGCGCAACCTGACCGGTGGCGTGGTGGCCCTTCACCGGGGGATCCGCGAGTAGCGGTCGGACCGCACCAACTGGCACTGACAATTATTCAGGTTCCGTAAATATCGGACTTGGTCCACTATGCCCGGTACGCTCGATGGCATGACCGGAGCAGACCCGGCGGACCCGGTGGCCGCGACCGATGACGACGCGGCCGAGCTCATCTCCCAGTTGCGCGAGTTGGCCGGGGCCGACCCGGTGGAGGTCCGGCAGGTGGTCGCCGAGGTGTTGGCGGCTCTGGACCGGGCGGCGGGTGGGGCGCTCCGCGAGCATCTGCCGGAGACAATTCGGGTCGATGCGGGCCTGGACGCTTCCAGCCCGGCCTGACACCTGACCGCTGTGGACGGTGGTGAGCTGTCACATCGGCGAGTTAGGTACCCCTGATCCTGCGCTGGTATGACGCCGGTCATACACTCGTCCCGTCTGGCTTGTGAAGCATTTCACGAGCGTGCGGGAGGAGGCGCGGATGACCGCGGTGGAACATGACGCCGACGTCATTGTCGTGGGCGCCGGTCCCGGTGGATCAGCTACTGCGTACCACCTGGCCCGGCACGGCGTACGGGTGCTGTTGTTGGAGAAGACCGAGTTCCCCCGGGAGAAGGTCTGCGGCGACGGGTTGACCCCGCGCGCGGTCCGCCAGCTCATCCGCATGGGTGTGGACACCTCGCCCGAGGCGGGCTGGCTGCACAACCGCGGCCTGCGGGTCATCGGCGGTGGGGTGCGCCTCGAACTGGACTGGCCGGAGCTGGCCAGCTTCCCCAACTACGGTCTGGTGCGCACGCGCCTGGACTTCGACGACCTGCTCGCCCAGCGGGCGGTGGCTGCCGGCGCGAAACTTCGGACCAGCGTCAACGTGCTGGGCCCGGTGCTCGACGGCGATGGTCGCGTCACCGGCGTCGAGGCGGAGGTCGGGCCGGGCAAGGAGCCCACCACCTTCCACGCCCCGCTGGTCGTCGCGGCGGACGGCGTCTCCGGCCGGTTCCCGCTGGCGCTCGGGCTGGCCAAGCGGGAGGACCGGCCGATCGGTGTCGCCGTCCGCCGCTACTACCGCTCGCCGGCCAAGCACGAGGACAACTACCTGGAGTCCTGGCTGGAGCTGCGCAGCAAGGACAGCGGCGACAACCTGCTGCCCGGGTACGGCTGGATCTTCGGCCTCGGTGACGGGCGGGTCAACGTCGGGCTCGGCGTGCTCAACTCGTCCTCGGCGTTCGGCAAGACCAACTACCGCCGGCTGCTGACCGACTGGCTCGCCAACACCCCTGAGGACTGGGGGATGACCGACGAGACCAATGCCGACGGCCCGATCCTCGGTGCCGCGCTGCCGATGGGCTTCAACCGGGTGCCCCACTACACCCGGGGAGTGCTGCTGGTCGGCGACTCGGGCGGCATGGTCAACCCGTTCAACGGCGAGGGCATCGCGTACGCGATGGAGTCCGGCGAACTGGCCGCGGAGGTCGTGGTCCAGGCCCTCGCCCGGCCGGCCGGCCCGGAACGCGAACGCGCTCTGCTGGCGTATCCGAACGAGTTGAAGGCCCGGCTCGGCGGCTACTACCGGCTGGGCGGCATCTTCGTGAAACTGATCGGCCGCCCCGAGATCATGCGGATCGCCACCAAACACGGCATGCCACACCCGACGCTGATGCGTTTCGTGCTCAAGCTGTTGGCCAACCTGACCGACCCGCGTGGCGGGGACGCGATGGATCGGGTCATCAACGCGATGACGAAGGCCGCCCCAGCCGTATAAGTAGGACGGCATCGGTGCTGGTCAAGGCCCCGATGCCGACAAAGATCGACCCCCGCCGACTGCCGCTGCGAGGGACGTGAATAGTGTGATTTTCGTCAAGCACCGAGGGCAGGGAAGGACGAGCAGGAGAAAACGATGTCGCTCTCGCCTTACGCACCGATCATCGGGCTGTTCGCCCTCGCCGCGGCGTTCTCGCTGTTTTCCGTCGGCGCCGCCCGCTTCGCCGGTCCCCGTCGCTACAACAAGGCCAAACTCGAGGCTTACGAGTGCGGCATCGAGCCCAGCCCGCAGCCGGTCGGCGGCGGGCGGTTCCCGATCAAGTTCTACCTGACGGCGATGCTCTTCATCGTCTTCGACATCGAGATCATCTTCCTCTACCCCTGGGCGGTCTCGTTCGACGCTCTGCCGATCTTCGGCTTCGTGGAGATGGTCCTGTTCATCGTCGCGGTCTTCGTTGCGTACGCCTACGTGTGGCGGCGCGGCGGCCTGGACTGGGACTGAGGAAGGAACGTCAGATGGGCATCGAGGAGAAGCTTCCCGCCGGCGTCCTGCTCACCTCGGTGGAGAAGCTGGTCAACTGGTCTCGGAAGTCGTCCGTGTGGGGCGCCACCTTCGGCCTGGCCTGCTGCGCCATCGAGATGATGGCCGCCGGTGGTCCGCACTACGACATGGGCCGCTGGGGCATGGAGGTCTTCCGGGCGTCGCCCCGGCAGGCCGACCTGATGATCGTGGCCGGCCGGGTGAGTCAGAAGATGGCCCCGGTGCTGCGCCAGATCTACGACCAGATGGCCGAGCCGCGCTGGGTGCTCTCGATGGGCGTCTGCGCCAGCAGCGGCGGCATGTTCAACAACTACGCCATCGTGCAGGGCGTCGACCACGTGGTGCCGGTCGACATGTACCTGCCCGGCTGCCCGCCCCGGCCGGAGATGCTCATCGACGCGATCCTCAAGCTCCGCGAGAAGATCATGTATGAGCCGCTGGGCCCGAACGGCCGCAAGATGCTGGCGGCCCGCCAGGAGCGCGGCGACGTTCCGATCGTCCCCTACGGCTCGATGCCCTCCTCGTACCGCAGCGACAAGGCCCGGCGCGCCGAGTGGACCCGGGCGGTCCGCGAGGGCCGCGAGGAGCAACTGCGCATCGAGAACTGGATGAACGCTCAGAACCACCTCCACCCGCAGGCAGGCCCGAAATGACGTCACCCACCGGCAAGCCAAACGACGGCGGGGTGCCGGTACCGGTCACTCCGGTCGGCGCCAGTAGCACCGCCCCGGCGGAGTACCCGCCGGCCAGCCCGGCGGGGCGCGGCATGTTCGGCAACCAGGGCACCGGCGACGTGTCCGGCTACGGCGGTCTGGTCCGCCAGCGCCAGCCCATCGAAGAGGCGTCCCGGCCGTACGGGGGCTACTTCGACGAGGTCCGCGACGCGCTGGAGGAGGCGTACCCGGCCTTCAACGACGCCATCGAGAAGGTGGTGGTCGACCGGGGCGAGCTGACCCTGCACGTACGCCCGGAGCGGATCGCCGAGGTGTGTCAGGTGATGCGGGACGACCTGGCGCTGCGCTTCGAGCTGTGCTCCTCGGTGTCCGGTGCGGACTACCTCGGTGCCGATGAGCGTCGGCTGCACGTGGTCTACCTGCTCACCTCGATGACGTACCGGCGGCGGGTCCGGCTGGAGGCCGCGGTCTCCGTCGAAGCCCCGCACCTGCCCAGCGTGACCGCCGTCTACCCGACGGCGGACTGGCAGGAGCGCGAGGCGTACGACATGTTCGGCATCGTCTTCGACGGCCACCCCAACCTGACCCGGATCCTCATGCCGGACGACTGGGAGGGCCACCCGCAGCGTAAGGACTACCCGCTCGGCGGCGTCCCCGTCGAGTACAAGGGCGCGGAGATCCAGCCGCCGAGCGAGCGGAGGTCGTACCAGTGACGACGTCGAACTACGCCAGCGAGCGCGAGACCGACGAGGGTCGGGTCTTCACCGTCACCGGTGGGGACTGGGACACCATCGTCTCGGGCACCGACCCGATCAACGACGAGCGGATCGTCGTCAACATGGGTCCGCAGCACCCGTCCACGCACGGGGTGCTGCGGTTGATCCTGGAGCTGGAGGGCGAGACGGTCCGCGAGGCCCGCTCGGTCATCGGCTACCTGCACACCGGCATCGAGAAGAACCTCGAATACCGCAACTGGGTCCAGGGTTCGACGTTCGTGACCCGGATGGACTACCTCGCCCCGATCTTCAACGAGACGGCGTACGCCCTCGCGGTCGAGAAGCTGCTCGGCATCACCGACGACATCACCGAGCGGGCCACCACGATCCGCGTGCTGATGATGGAGCTCAACCGGATCTCGTCGCACCTGGTCTGGCTGGCCACCACCGGCATGGAGCTGGGCGCGATCTCGATCATGTTGTACGGCTTCCGCGAGCGGGAGTACATCCTCGACATCTTCGAGACCATCACCGGCCTGCGCATGAACCACGCGTACGTGCGGCCGGGCGGTGTGGCGCAGGACGTGCCGGACGAGGCGATCGTCAAGATCCGCGAGTTCCTCAAGATGATGCCGAAGAAGCTCAAGGAGTACGAGGACCTCCTCTCCGGCCAGCCGATCTGGACCGAGCGGACGAAGGGCGTCGCGGTGCTGGACGTCACCGGCTGCGTGGCGCTCGGCATCACCGGTCCGGTGCTGCGCTCCGCCGGCCTCGCCTGGGACCTGCGCAAGACCATGCCGTACTGCGGCTACGAGACGTACGAGTTCGACGTGCCGACCCACCCCGACGGTGACGTGTGGGGCCGCTACCAGGTCCGGCTCGCCGAGATCCGGGAGTCGATGAAGCTGGTCGAGCAGGCGCTGGACCGGCTTCGTCCCGGCCCGGTGATGGTCGCCGACCGCAAGATCGCCTGGCCGGCGCAGCTCGCCATCGGCGTGGACGGCATGGGCAACTCGCTGGAGCACGTCGCGAAGATCATGGGTCAGTCGATGGAGTCGCTGATCCACCACTTCAAGCTGGTGACCGAGGGCTTCCGGGTCCCGCCCGGCCAGGTGTACGTCGCCATCGAGGCGCCCCGCGGCGAGCTGGGCGTCCACGCGGTCTCCGACGGCGGCACCCGGCCCTACCGGGTGCACTACCGGGAGCCCAGCTTCGTCAACCTGCAGGCCCTCCCGGCGATGGCCGAGGGCGGTCTGATCGCCGACGTGATCGCCGGCGGTGCCTCGTTGGACCCGGTGATGGGTGGGTGTGACCGATGACGACGACTTTCACTGACGAGACCCGGGAGCGGGCGCGCGACATCATCGCCCGTTACCCGGCGGACCGGTCCCGCTCGGCGCTGCTGCCGCTGCTGCACCTGGTGCAGGCCGAAGAGGGGTACGTCTCCCCGGCCGGGGTCGCGTTCTGCGCCGAGGTGCTGGGGCTGAACAAGGCCCAGGTCGGCGCGGTGGCCACCTTCTACACGATGTACAAGCGCAAGCCGACCGGCGACTTCCTGGTCAGCGTCTGCACCAACACGATGTGCAACGTGCTCGGTGGCCAGGAGGTCTACGACACCCTCGCCGAGCACCTGGGCGTCGGGCACGACGAGACCACGGCGGACGGCACGATCACGCTGGAGCACGCCGAGTGCCTGGCGGCGTGTGACTACGGCCCGGTGATGACCGTCAACTACGACTTCTTCGACGGCGTGGACGCCTCCACCGCGGTCGGTGTGGTGGACGAGTTGCGGGCCGGCGGTCGGCCGATGCCGACCCGGGGCGCCCGGCTCTGCACGCTGAAGGAGATGGCGGTGCAGCTCGCCGGTTTCGCCGACGAGCGCGACGGTGCGGTCGCCGACGGCGGGCCGGGCGAGCCCACCCTGCGCGGGCTGCGGCTGGCCCAGCAGCACGGCGTCTCGGTGCCGGGCTTCGACCCGAACACCCCGATCCGCAGCAAGGCCGAGGCCGACAAGGCCGCCGCCGAGGCGAAGGCGAAGGCGGAGGCCGCCAAGCCGGCGCCCGTCGAGGCCAGCGCCGCGCCGGTCAAGGGCGGCGACGGGGCGTCCGCCCCGACGGGGGCGGCCGGAGTCACCGGGCCGGCAGAGGCCAGTGACAGCACCACCCGGGACGTCAAGGCACCGGACGACAAGTCGCCGCAGGTGCGTACCGCCGAGACCCGGCAGCCGGACGCGACAGTGCCGGACGTGAACGCGGCAGTGCCGGACGCCCCCGGCACGAAGGTTCCGACGGACGGCTCCGGCACCGCGCCCGTGGCTGGCGACGCGCGGTCGGCCGAGGCCGCCGGCGTGGCGGCCAACGCGCCGGCCAGCGACGGCAAGCCCGCCGGCGACGAGGCCGGGGCGCAGGAGCGCAACCTCACCGAAGCGAAGGCTGGGACGGACGCCGACGGCGCCGGACCGGCGGACGCGAACGAAACGGGGGCCCAGAAGTGACCACTCCCCGCCCGGAGACGCTGGCCAAGCTGACGCCGGTGCTGACCAAGCGCTGGCTGTCGCCGGACGCCTGGCGTATCGGCACGTACGAGCAGTTGGACGGCTACGCCGCGCTGCGCAAGGCGCTCAAGGCCCACCCGGACGACCTGATCCAGCTGATCAAGGACTCCGGGCTGCGGGGCCGGGGCGGCGCGGGCTTCCCGACCGGCCTCAAGTGGGGCTTCATCCCGCAGGGCGACGGCAAGCCGCACTACCTGGTGGTCAACGCCGACGAGGGTGAGCCGGGCACCTGCAAGGACCTGCCGCTGATGACCCACGACCCGCACGCGCTGGTCGAGGGCGTCATCATCGCCTCGTACGCGATCCGGGCCGCCCGCGCCTACATCTACATCCGGGGCGAGGCGGTGCACGCCGCGCGCCGGCTGCGCAACGCGGTCCAGGAGGCGTACGACAAGGGTTACCTGGGCCGGAACATCCTGCGCAGTGGCTACGACCTGGAGCTGGTGGTGCACTCCGGCGCCGGGGCGTACATCTGCGGCGAGGAGACGGCGCTGCTGGACTCGCTGGAGGGGTTCCGGGGTCAGCCCCGGCTGCGCCCGCCGTTCCCGGCCACCCACGGCCTGTACGCGAGCCCGACGGTGGTGAACAACGTCGGCACCATCGCCAGTGTGCCGCCGATCGTGCTCGGTGGGGCCGACTGGTGGAAGAGCATGGGCACCGAGAAGTCCTCCGGGCCGATGATCTACTCGCTCTCCGGCCGGGTCGCCAACCCGGGCCAGTACGAGTGCTCGATGGGTGTCACGCTGCGCGAGCTGCTGGAGTTGGCCGGGGGCATGCAGCCCGGCCACAACCTGCGGTTCTGGACCCCGGGCGGCTCCTCCACCCCGCTGCTCGCCGCCGAGCACCTGGACGTGCCACTGGACTTCGAGGGGGTGGCGGCGGCCGGCTCGATCCTCGGCACCACGGCCACCCAGATCTTCTCCGACCAGGACTGCCCGGTCTACGCGACGTACCGGTGGCTGGAGTTCTACCACCACGAGTCGTGCGGCAAGTGCACCCCGTGCCGTGAGGGCAACTACTGGATGGTCCGGGTCTACCGGCGGATCCTCGCCGGTCAGGGCACCCACGAAGACCTGGACACCCTGCTGGACACCTGCGACAACATCCTCGGCCGCTCGTTCTGCGGTCTGGGTGACGGCGCGACCAGCTCGGTGACCTCCTCGCTGCAGTACTTCAAGCAGGACTACCTCGACTACATCGAGGGTCGGACCGCACCCAAGCTGTCGGAGAAGACCCTGGTAGGGGCGCACTGATGACCGACGTAGCCAAGCAGACCGAGACCGTCACCCTCACCATCGACGGCGTCGAGGTCACCGCCCCCAAGGGGACGCTGCTGATCCGGGTCGCCGAGCAGATGGGCACCGAGATCCCCCGGTTCTGCGACCACCCGCTGCTGGCCCCGGCCGGCGCGTGCCGGCAGTGTCTGGTCGAGGTGGAGGGCCAGCGCAAGCCGGTCGCCTCCTGCACCCAGACCGTCGCCGACGGCATGGTCGTGCGTACCCAGATCACCTCCCCGGTCGCCAAGAAGGCGCAGGAGGGGGTGATGGAGCTGCTGCTGCTCAACCACCCGCTGGACTGCCCGATGTGTGACAAGGGCGGCGAGTGCCCGCTCCAGAACCAGGCGATGTCCACCGGCCGCACCGACTCGCGCTTCCACGAGCACAAGCGGGAGTACGAGAAGCCGATGGCGATCAGCAGCCAGGTGCTGCTGGACCGCGAGCGTTGCGTGCTCTGCCAGCGGTGCACCCGGTTCTCCGAGGAGATCGCCGGCGACAAGTTCATCGACCTGATGGGCCGGTCGTCCGCCGAGGAGATCAACATCTACCGGGACGACGCGTACGGCGAAGAGGGCGACGCCGGGGACGTCCCGTTCAACTCCTACTTCTCCGGCAACACGGTGCAGATCTGCCCGGTGGGTGCGCTGACCGGTGCCCAGTACCGTTTCCGCGCCCGCCCGTTCGACCTGGTCTCCAGCCCGAGCGTCTGCGAGCACTGCTCGGCCGGCTGCGGGCAGCGCACCGACTGGCGGCGTGGCAAGGTGCTGCGCCGGCTGGCCGGTGACGAGCCGGCGGTGAACGAGGAGTGGAACTGCGACAAGGGTCGCTGGGGCTTCCAGTACACCCGGGCCGCCGACCGCCTGACCACTCCGCTGGTCCGGGACGAGCGCACCGGTGAGCTGCGGGAGGCGTCCTGGAGTGAGGCGCTCACCGTCGCCGCCGAAGGCCTGCACATCGCTCGGGAGAGCGGGCAGGGCACCGCGGTGCTCACCGGCGGCCGGCTGACCGTCGAGGACGCGTACGCCTACGCCAAGTTCGCCCGGGTCGCGCTGAACACCAACGACATCGACTTCCGGGCCCGCCCGGTCTCCCGCGAGGAGGCCGACTTCCTGGCCAGCTCGGTCGCCGGGGTCACCGACGTCACCTACACCGACGTGGAGAACGCGCCGGCGGTGGTGCTGGTGGGCCTGGAGCCCGAGGAGGAGTGCCCGATCCTCTTCCTGCGGCTGCGCAAGGCGTACCTGAAGAAGACCCTGACCGTGTACGCGCTGGCGCCCTTCGCCACCCGCGGCCTGGAGAAGCTTGGTGCCAAGCTGGCCCGGGTGGTGCCGGGCGAGGAGGCCAGCGTGCTCGCCGAGCACGCCACGGTCAGCGAGGCGCTGAGCGCACCGGGCGCGATCCTGATCGTCGGCGAGCGGCTGGCCACCGTGCCGGGTGGACTGTCCGCCGCGGCCGACGTGGCCCGGCGTACCGGCGCGAAGCTGGCCTGGGTGCCGCGGCGCGCTGGTGACCGCGGCGCTGTCGACGCGGGCTGCCTGCCCAACCTGCTCCCTGGTGGACGCCTGGTCACCGAGCCGGCCGCTCGGGCCGAGCTGGGTGAGGCGTGGGACATCCCGGCCGGGGTGATCCCGAGCCAGGCCGGTCGGGACACCGATGGCATCCTTGCCGCGGCCGCCAACGGGCAGCTCGGCGCGCTTGTCGTCGGCGGTGTCGACCCGGCCGACCTGGCCGACCCGCGACTGGCCGAGTCCGCCCTGGACGCGGTGCCGTTCCTGGTCAGCCTCGAGCTGCGGGCCAGCGCGGTGACCCGGCGGGCGAACGTGGTGCTGCCGGTCGCCCCGGTGGCCGAGAAGGCCGGAAGCTTCCTGGACTGGGAAGGCCGGCTGCGCCCGTTCGAGGCGGTGCTGAACACCTCCGCGATGACCGACGGCCGGGTGCTCGACGCGCTGGCCGCGCTGCTCGACGTACGCCTCGGCACGGCCGATGTGCTGAGCGTGCGTCGTGAGCTGGGCACGCTGCCGGCGACGCGGATGTCCCGGCCGGCCGCGCCGTCGGTTGCACCGGGCCGGGTGCCGCAGCCGAACGCCGGGGAGGCCGTGTTGGCCACCTGGCACCAGCTGGTGGACCTCGGCACCCTGACCGAGGGCGACGAGAACCTCGCCGGGACCGCCCGCCCGCCGGTGGTCCGGCTGGGTAAGGGCACCGCCGAGGCGCTCGGTGTGGTCGACGGTGACGCGGTCACGGTCGGCACCGACCGGGGGGCGCTGACCCTGCCGGCGGAACTCACCGAGATGCCGGACGGCGTGGTCTGGCTGCCGACCAACTCACCCGGCTCGACCGTGCGGCGCAGCCTCGGGGCGACGTCCGGCGCGGTCGTCCGGATCTCCGTCCCCGCACCGAGTACGGCCATCCCGGCCGGACGCGTGGCGGCCGACGAGACCGGTCTCCCGCTCCTCAACTCCGGGGGTGCACAGTGACTCCGTCAATCCTGGCCCAGGACCCCACGCTTGCCGACTTCGGCCGGGATCCGTGGTGGCTGGTCCTCGGCAAGATTGTCTTCGCGTTCGCCTTCGGTCTGCTGGCCACCCTCCTCGGCGTCTGGTTCGAACGGCGCGTGGTCGGTTACATGCAGGTGCGGCCCGGCCCCAACCAGGTCGGCCCGTTCGGCCTGCTGCAGACCCTCGCCGACGGCCTGAAGATGGCCTTCAAGGAAGACATCCTGCCGAAGGCGGCCGACAAGGTCGTCTACTTCTTCGCCCCGACCATCTCGGTGATCTGCGCGGTCACCGCCCTGTCGGTGGTGCCGTTCGGCCCGATGGTGAGCATCTTCGGTCACCACACGCCGTTGCAGGTCACCGATGTGCCGGTGGCGGTGCTGCTGCTGCTCGCCTGCTCCTCGATGGGCGTCTACGGCATCGTGCTGGGCGGCTGGGCCTCGGGCTCGACGTACCCGCTGCTGGGTGGTCTCCGGTCGAGCGCCCAGATGATCTCGTACGAGGTCGCTATGGGGCTCAGCATCGTGGCGGTCTTCATGACCGCCGGCACGATGAGCACCAGCGGGATCGTCGCCGCTCAGGGCGACGGCACCGAGCTGACCGTCTTCGGCCAGACCATCCCGGCGCCGGGCTGGTACGCGATCCTGCTGCTGCCGAGCTTCATCATCTTCTTCATCGCCACAGTGGGTGAGACCAACCGGGCGCCGTTCGACCTGCCCGAGGCCGAGTCCGAGCTGGTCGCCGGCTTCATGACGGAATACAGCTCGCTGAAGTTCGCGCTCTTCATGCTCAGCGAGTACGTCGCGATGGTGACCATGTCCGCCGTCACCACCACGCTGTTCCTGGGCGGTTGGCGGGCACCCTGGCCGATCACCATCTGGGAGGGTGCCAACTCCGGTTGGTGGCCGATGCTCTGGTTCTTCGGCAAGGTGATCGCCCTGGTCTTCGTCTTCGTGTGGCTGCGTGGCACGCTGCCCCGGCTGCGGTACGACCAGTTCATGCGGCTCGGCTGGAAGGTGCTGCTGCCGATCAACCTGGTCTGGATCCTGGTCCTGTCGGGTCTGCGCTCCATCGAGGACTGGGACACCCGCGGCAAGGTCATCGCTGTCGGCATCCCGGCCGGCATCCTGCTGATCGCCACGATCTTCTGGCCCAGCCGGCGTCCGACGCCGAAGCCGACGACGCAGGAACAGGTCGACAACCGGCCGCACGGGAGCTTCCCGCTGCCACCGATGGATCTTCAGGTACCACCGAGCCCGCGCATCACGCGCGTGGTCGCCGAGCGGGAGCCGGCCAACATCGTTGCCGGCTCGGACTCCAGGGAGGTGTGACGTGGGCGCGATCACCGGAACGTTCAAGGGATTCGGTGTCACCTTCTCGCACATGTTCAGGAAGGTCGTCACGACCGACTACCCGTTCAAGCCGCCGGTGTCGGCGCCGCGCTACCACGGGCGGCACATCCTCAACCGGCACCCGGACGGCCTGGAAAAGTGCATCGGCTGCGAGCTGTGCGCCTGGGCCTGCCCGGCGGACGCGATCTACGTCGAGGGTGGCGACAACACCGACGAGGAGCGCTTCTCGCCGGGTGAGCGGTACGCCAGCATCTACCAGATCAACTACGCCCGCTGCATCTTCTGCGGGCTGTGCATCGAGGCCTGCCCGACCCGGTCGCTCACCATGAGCAACGAGTACGAGTTGGCCCGGGACAACCGGCAGGACCTGATCTTCACCAAGGAGCAGTTGCTCGCGCCGTTGCTGGAGGGCATGGAGCAGCCTCCGCACCCGATGCGGCTGGGTGACAGCGAGAAGGACTACTACGTCGGCGCGCTGGACAACCCGGGCACCTCCGCCGGTGCGGAGGCGTCCCCGATGGGCCCCGGCCGCTATCAGGTCGAGGAGCACCCCGGCGTGACGTTCCCGGGCGCCGAGCAGGCCGCCCAGCGCGTGGCGGCCGGCAAGGGAGAGGGAGCATGACCACGTCTACGGTGCTCGCCGCGGCGGGTTCGGTCTCCACCGGTGAGGCGGTCACCTTCTGGATCCTCGCCCCGCTCGCGCTGATCGGCGGGATCGGGATGGTGGCCGCGCGCAACGCCGTGCACTCGGCGCTGTGGCTGGTGCTGACAATGCTCTGCCTGGGCGTGTTCTACGTGCTCCAGGCCGGCCCGTTCATCGGCATGGTGCAGATCATCGTCTACACCGGTGCGATCATGATGCTGTTCCTCTTCGTGCTGATGCTGGTCGGCAGGGACTCCACGGACTCGCTCATCGAGACGCTGCGCGGCCAGCGCGTCGCCGCGATCGTGCTCGGCCTGGGCTTCGCCGGTCTGGTCGGCACCGGCCTCTACCAGGCGCTGGACCGGACCAACACCGCCGGTCTGGAGCAGGTCAACGCCGAGGGGAACGTGCAGGGCATCGCCCGGCTGCTGTTCACCAAGTACGTCTTCGCGTTCGAGCTGACCTCGGCGCTGCTGATCACCGCGGCGGTCGGTGCCATGGTGCTGGCCCACGTCGAGCGGCGTAAGCAGGACAAGGTCGACCAGGTGTCCACCATGAAGGCACGCTTCGCCCCGGGCAACTACCCCGGCCCGAAGCCGGGCCCCGGCGTCTTCGCGACCTCCTCCTCGGTGGCCACCCCGGCCCGGCTGCCCGACGGCCGCCTGACCGACCGCAGCACCCCGGCGATCCTTCCGCAGCGCGAGCTGACCGCCGAGGAGACCTCGCTGAAGGGGACGGACAAGTAATGGGAACGTTCTTCTCGGTCGAGCCGACCTACTACCTCGTGCTCGCCGCGGTGCTGTTCACCATCGGCGCCGCCGGGGTGCTGATCCGGCGCAACGCGATCGTGCTGTTCATGTGCGTGGAACTGATGCTCAACGCGGCCAACCTGACGCTGGTCACCTTCAGCCGGATCAACGGTGACCTCAACGGCCAGATCATGGCGTTCTTCGTGATGGTGGTGGCGGCGGCCGAGGTCGTGGTCGGGCTCGCGATCATCATGTCCATCTTCCGGACGCGACGCTCGGCGAGTGTCGACGACGCCAACCTGCTCAAGTACTAGAGGGGTCCACCGGTGGAAGAGACTGTGGAATACGCCCAGGCCACGGGGCTGCTTGGGGGCGTCTGGCTGCTGGTGGCGATCCCGCTGCTCAGCGCGGCAATCCTGCTGCTGCTCGGCCGCCGGGCCGACCGCTGGGGGCACTGGTTGGGCGTCGCCGCCATCGGCGCCGCGTTCGTGCTCGGCCTGAGCTTCTTCTTCCAGCTGCGTGGCCTGGAGAACAAGTCCGTCGAGCTGAGCCTCTGGGACTTCATCGCCGTCGGTGATCTGCGCGTCGACTTCGGCCTGCTGTTCGACCCGCTGGCCGCGGTCTTCGTACTGCTGATCACCGGGGTGGGTTTCCTGATCCACCTGTACGCGGTGGAGTACATGTCGCACGACGCGGGCCGTCGTCGGTTCTTCGCGTACTTCAACCTGTTCGTCGCGGCGATGCTGCTGCTGGTGCTCGGCAACAACTACGTGATGCTGTACTTCGGCTGGGAGGGCGTCGGTCTGGCGTCGTACCTGCTGATCTCCTTCTGGACCGAGCGGCCGAGCGCGGCCACCGCCGGCAAGAAGGCGTTCCTGATGAACCGGGTCGGCGACACCGGCCTGGCCATCGGCATCTTCATCATGTTCGCCACCCTGGGCACCACCCAGTACGACGAGGTGTTCAACGGTGTCGGCGCGCTGACCGGCACCACGGTGCTGGTCCTCGGCCTGTTGCTGCTGCTCGGGGCGGCCGGCAAGTCCGGTCAGTTCCCGCTCCAGGCGTGGTTGCCGGACGCGATGGAGGGCCCGACCCCCGTGTCGGCGCTCATCCACGCCGCCACCATGGTCACCGCTGGCGTCTACCTGATCGCCCGGTCCAACCCGATCTTCTCGGCCAACTCGACGCTGCAACTCGTGGTGGTCAGCGTCGGCGCGCTCACCCTGCTGATCGGCTGCATCATTGGTGCGGCAAAGGACGACATCAAGCGGGTGCTCGCCTGGTCGACGGTGAGCCAGATCGGCTACATGTTCCTCGGTGTCGGCCTCGGCGGTGCGGCGTACGCGCTGGCCATCGTGCACCTGCTGGCGCACGGCTTCTTCAAGGCCAACATGTTCCTGGGCGCGGGCTCGGTCATGCACGGAATGAAGGACCAGGTCGACATCCGCCGCTTCGGTGGGCTGTCCAAGTACATGAAGATCACCTGGTTGACCTTCATGATGGGTTGGCTGGCCATCATCGGCATGTTCCCCTTCTCCGGCTTCTTCTCCAAGGAGCCGATCATCGTGGCCGCCTTCGAGCGGGAGGACTGGACCGCCTGGCTCTTCGGCGGTGCGGCACTGCTCGGCGCCGGACTCACCGCGTTCTACATGACGCGGCTGTTCGTCCTCACCTTCCATGGGCCGCAGCGGTGGACCGAGGACATCGAGCACCCGCACGAGTCGCCGAAGCTGATGACCATCCCGCTGATCCTGCTGGCGGTCGGGTCGGTCGGCGCCGGCTTCCTGCTCGCCACGTCCGTTCCGGACTGGCTGACGGAGACCGCCGGACTGGGCGGCGAGCACGCGGAGCACGAGGCGGTCCTCTCGCACACCGTGATCACCATCCTGTCGCTGCTGGTGACCGTGCTCGGTGCCGGGCTCGCCTGGTTCCTGTTCCGCGCCGGCACCGCCACCGCGCCGCAGCCGGCCGGGGTGCTGGTCACCGCCGCCCGGCGCAACCTCTACACCGACACGGTCAACGAGGCGGTCTTCGAGAAGCCGGGCATCTTCCTCACCCGGGCGCTGGTGTACCTCGACAACCGGGGCATCGACGGGCTCGTCAACGGGCTCGCCGCCGCGGTCGGCGGGGGCTCGGGTCGCCTCCGTCGGATGCAGACCGGCTTTGTCCGCTCGTACGCCACCTCGATCCTGGCCGGCGCGCTGCTGGTGATGGCGGCGTTCCTGGCGGTGCAGGCGGGGTGGTTGGCGTGATCGACCTCTTTCCGGCCGCCCCCGCCGGCGGACCACGCAGTGACGACGGAGGTAAGGCCGCATAATGTCCAACTTCCCGTTCCTCTCGGTGCTCACCGTGGCGCCGCTGGTGGGCGCCCTGGTGGTGGCCTTCCTGCCGCGCCACCGCCCGGAGCTGGCCAAGCAGGTGGCGTTCGCCTGGTCGCTGCTCGTGCTGGTGCTCTCGGTGGTGATGTGGGTCAGCTTCAACGCCGGCGGTGACCGGTTCCAGTTCCGCGAGTCGTACTCCTGGATCCCGAACTGGGGGGTCAGCTTCACCTTCGCCGCCGACGGCATCGCGCTGGTGATGCTGATGCTGATCGCGGTGCTGGTGCCGCTGGTGATCCTGGCGTCCTGGCATGACGCGGAGTCGTCGAAGCGGTCGGTGCCCGTCTACTTCGCGCTGCTGCTGGTCCTCGAGTGCACGATGATCGGCGTCTTCGCAGCCGCCGACGTCTTCCTGTTCTACGTGTTCTTCGAGGTCATGCTGGTGCCGATGTACTTCCTCATCGGCAGCTACGGCGGCCACCAGCGGCAGTACGCGGCGGTGAAGTTCTTCCTCTACTCGCTCGTCGGCGGTCTGTTCATGCTGGCCGCGGTGATCGGCCTGTGGGTGGTCGGCGGGAAGACCTTCGACTGGCAGGCGCTCTCACAGGTCGACATCAGCACCGGCACCGAGCGGTGGCTGTTCCTCGGCTTCTTCCTCGCGTTCGCCATCAAGGCGCCGTTCTTCCCGTTCCACACCTGGTTGCCCGACGCCGGTGGCGCTGCCCCGGCGGGGGCGGCGGCGCTGCTCGTCGGCGTGCTGGACAAGGTCGGCACCTTCGGCATCCTGCGCTACTGCCTGCCGCTGTTCCCGGAGGCGTCGAAGTGGTTCGCGCCGTGGGCGCTGGCCCTGGGCGTGATCGGCATTGTCTACGCCGCGCTGCTGGCGGTCGGCCAGAACGACCTCAAGCGGCTGGTGTCGTACACCTCGATCGCGCACTTCGGCTTCATCGGCGTGGGCATCTTCGCCTTCACCACCCAGGCCGGCACCGGCGCGGTGCTCTACATGCTCAACCACGGGCTGGCCACCGGCCTGCTCTTCCTGGTGGTGGGCATGCTGATCTCCCGGCGTGGTTCGTCGCTGATCAGCGACTTCGGTGGTGCCGGCAAGCTCGTCCCGGTGCTCGCCGGGGTGCTCTTCTTCGCCGGTCTCGCCTCGCTCGCGCTGCCCGGCACGGCGCCGTTCATCTCCGAGTTCCTGGTGCTGATCGGCACGTTCACGGTGAACAAGCCGGTCGCGGTCATCGCCACGCTCGGCATCATCCTGGCCGCCGCGTACGTGTTGTGGATGGTGCAGCGCACCACCCAGGGCACCCTCAACCCGGCGCTGACCGAGGTCGACGGCATGCGCCGGGACCTCAACCTGCGCGAGAAGGTCGTGGTCGCCCCGCTGATCGCGCTGATCGTGCTGCTCGGCTTCTTCCCCAAGCCGGTCACTGACGTGATCAACCCCGCCGTCCAGGCGACAATGGACGACATCGGCAGAACCGACCCGGCGCCGTCCGTGGGCGGCACCGTCCAGGAGGCGGCAAAGTGACCGAGTTGAAGCTGCCGTCGATCGACTATGCGGCGATCTCTCCGATCCTGATCATGCTGGGCACCGCGTTGCTCGGCGTGCTGGTCGAGGCCCTGGTGCCTCGTCGCTGGCGGCACGTGGTGCAGTTGACGCTGGCGCTGCTCGCCGTGCTCGCGGCACTGACCATGGTGGTCCTCAGCGCCGACGAGCGGATCATCACGGCGGGTCAGGCGCTCGCGATCGACGGGCCGACGCTCTTCCTCCAGGGCGCGATCCTGGTGCTGGCGGCCATGGCGCTGCTGCTGATCGGTGACCGCTCGGTCGAGCGCGGCGGGGCGTTCGTCGCCCAGGCCGCGGTGACCGCGGAGTCGGCCGACGACCGGCGGCAGGCCGAGGGTCGCAACGGCCTCACCGAGGTCTACCCGCTGACCACGTTCGCGATCGGCGGCATGCTGATCTTCGTGGCGGCGAACGACCTGCTGACCATGTTCATCGCCCTCGAGGTCTTCTCCCTGCCGCTCTACCTGCTCTGCGCGCTGGCCCGTCGCCGGCGTCTGTTGAGCCAGGAGGCGGCGATGAAGTACTTCCTGCTCGGCGCGTACGCCTCGGCGTTCTTCCTGTTCGGCGTGGCCCTGATCTACGGCTTCACCGCCGGAATCCCGGGCCGCCCGGCCGGCGTCGACTTCGCCACCATCCACGCGGCGGTGGGCGAGTCTCCGGCCAGTCCGGTTCTGCTCTTCGCCGGCATGGCGCTGCTCGCCATCGGTCTGCTCTTCAAGGCCGCCGCAGCCCCGTTCCACGTCTGGACCCCGGACGTCTACCAGGGCGCTCCGACCCCGGTCACCGGGTTCATGGCGGCCTGCACCAAGGTCGCCGCGTTCGGTGCCCTGCTGCGCGTCTTCCAGGTCGCGTTCGCCGACGCCAACTGGGACTTCACCCCGGTCCTCGGCGCGGTGGCGGTGCTGACGATGCTCATCGGCGCGGTGCTCGCGGTCACCCAGACCGACATCAAGCGGCTGCTCGCGTACTCCTCGATCGCCAACGCCGGCTACCTGCTGGTCGGTGTGTTGGCGCCGAGCCGCGACGGGCTGGCCGGCACGATGTTCTACCTGGTCGCGTACGGCTTCTCGGTGCTGGCCGCGTTCGCCGTGGTGACGCTGGTACGCGACGAGGACGGCGAGGCCACCCACCTGTCCCGCTGGGCCGGGCTGGGCCGCCGGTCGCCGTTCTTCGCCGCGCTGTTCACGTTCATCCTGCTGGCCTTCGCTGGTATTCCGCTGACCAGCGGCTTCACCAGCAAGTTCGCCATCTTCGGGCCGGCGCTGGAGGGTGGCCAGGCCTGGCTGGTGATCGCCGGTGTGCTGACCAGCATGATTCTGGCGTTCCCGTACCTGCGGGTCGTGGTGATGATGTGGCTCTCCGAGCCGGGCGAGTCCACCCCGACCGTCACGGTGCCCGGTGGGCTCACCGCCGCCGCGCTGATGATCGGTGTGCTGGCGACCCTGGTGTTGGGTGTCGCCCCGGCGCCGCTGCTCGACCTGGCCACCGGAGCTGCCGAATTCGTTCGATGACCGAAGGATCGATCACTGGGGGTCGGCGCGTGTTCACGTGCCGGCCCTCAGTGCGTATCCCCGGCCCGGAGCAGGTCGAACGGGTGTGGCATGGTTGATAGCGTGGTGAATCCGGCGGGCGAGCGTTCAGGTGCCTCCGGTTCCGGCGGTCGTCGGGGTCGGGCGAGTACGAGTCAGTTCGGCACGCTTGGCCTGAACCTCGCCGATCCAGGCGTCGAGGCGTCCGTGCTGGGTCTGCTGGACGTGGTCGAGGTCGAGCTGCGGGCCAGTGTGGCCAGCGCCGACCCGTTCGTCACCGAGGCTGCCCGGCACCTCGTCGAGGCCGGCGGGAAGCGCTTCCGGCCGCTGCTGGTGGCGCTCGGTGCCCAGTTCGGCGACCCGACTGGCGCGCAGGTGGTTCCGGCCGCCGTGGTGATGGAGCTCACCCACCTCGCCACCCTCTACCACGACGACGTGATGGACGAGGCCGCCGTCCGTCGGGGCGCGCCCAGCGCGAACTCGCGCTGGACCAACTCGGTCGCCATCCTGGTCGGCGACTACCTCTTCGCCCGCGCGGCGGACATCGCCGCCGACCTGGGCCCCGAGGCGGTCCGACTGCAGGCGCGGACCTTCGCGCGGCTGGTGCACGGCCAGATCGCGGAGACCGTCGGGCCGCGCGCCGGTGACGACCCCGTGGCCCACTACCTGCACGTGATCGCCGAGAAGACCGGCTCGCTGATCGCCACGTCGGTCCGGTTCGGCGGCATGTTCGGTGGTGCCCCCGCCGAGCACGTCGAGGCCCTCGCCGGGTACGGCGAGACGATCGGCGTCGCCTTCCAGCTCACCGACGACCTGCTGGACATCGCCTCCGAGTCGGTGCAGTCGGGCAAGACCCCCGGCACGGACCTGCGCGAGGGTGTCCCGACGCTGCCGGTGCTCTACGCCCGCGCCTCGGACGACTCCGACGCGTCCTCGGTGCGGCTGCGGGAGATCCTGGCGACCGGCCCGCTGACCGACGACGCCCTGCACGCCGAGGCGTTGGGGCTGCTCCGGGAGAGCCCGGCGCTCAAGCGGGCCCGGGAGACCGTGCGCAGTTACGCCGAGGAAGCCCGCGCGCGCCTCGCTCCGCTTCCGGAGAGTCCGTCCCGCCGCGCGCTCGAGTCGCTCTGCGACTACATCGCCGACCGCACCAGCTGATCCACGCCACGGCCCGCCGCGGTGGCGGCGCGGGTCAGCAGTCGGCTGCCGACGAGCATCAGGGCGGCGGCGAGCAGCATCGCCACTGCCGCGACGGTCCACATCGCCGGGTAGCCGAAGTGAGCGGCGAGTGGGCCCAGGCCCAGCGGGCCGAGACAGCCGCCCGCGTACACCCCGGTCTGTGTGATCGAGGTGGCGGCGGCCGGTGACTGCGGGTGGAGCCGGACCACCGCGAAGTTCATCAGGCCGGGCCAGGCCCAGCCCAGGCCGAAGCCGAGCACCACACCGACCACCAACGGCACCGAGCCGGTCAACGCGAGCAGGCCCAGCCCGACCGCGCCGACGAGCAGCATCGCGGCGATGAGGGCGACGTGACCGGTCTCGCGGCGGTCGGCCAACCAGCCGGCGCCCACCCGGGCCGCCACGCAGACCGCGCTACCCAGGGTCAGGGTGAGGCCGGCGAGGCCCGGCGACAGACCTCGGGCCGCCGAGGAGTCCACCAGGAAGGTGCCGAGCGCGTTGGCCGCGCCCGACGCCAACGTCGCTGCCGCGCCGATCACCACCAGCGCCACCGTCGCCCGCCCGGCGCGCGTGGCGCCGGGCCGACGGTCCGGTCCGGTCACCTGTCGGGGTACGGCGGCCAGCGTCGTCAGCGCCGCCACGGCGGCGGCCACGAACGCCCAGCGCCAGCCGGCGGTGAGCGCGATGGTGGGCACCGCCGCGCCGGCCAGCAGGGTGGAGACCGGGATGGCGGCCTGCTTGACACCGAACGACAGCCCCTGCCGCCGGGCCGGCACGTGCTGGGCCAGCGCCGCGTTGCTGGCCAACTGGCCGAGCGCGTTCGCGGCGGCGCTGAGCGCCAGCAGACCGACCAGCACCGGGTACGACCTGGCGAAGGCGGCCACGGCCAGCATCGACCCGGCGGCCAGCACGATGCCGCAGCGGGCGACCACCGCCGGTCCGTACCGCTCGACCAACCGCCCGGAGGGCACCGAGGCCAGCGCGCTGACCCCGAAGTAGACGGCGACGGCAAGGCCCAGGCCGGCCGGTGAGAAGCCGAGGTCCGTGCCCATCTGCACGGCGAGACCGCCGAGCAGGAAGACGGGGAGTACGCAGGCCACCGTGGTGACGACTGCGCCGGCGCTGGCCCGGACCGGACGGGGTTGGGCAACGGCCGGATCGGGGGTGTTCGAGGTGTCGGTCATCGTTCGGCAAACCTACGCGAGCCCCGCTCACCGCACTCCTGGTGACCGGCGGGCAACAACCTGTGGATGGTGATCTGGCATCCTCGACCCGAACAGGCATTTCGCACCGGGCCTGTTTTTCATATGGTGTAAGTCCACGGCGGCGGAGGTGGTTGTGCGCGACCCCTTGGCAGAACCTTCGGACCTGATTCGCAGCGTGTCCCGAGCGCTACGGGTGCTGGAGTCGGTCGGTCGTGCCCCGAAGGGCCTGACCGTCAAGCAGATCGCCAGACGCTGCGAGCTGACCGTGGCCACCACCTACCACCTGGTTCGCACCCTCGCCTACGAGGGCTACGTGATCCGTCGCGAGGACGGCACGTACATCGTGGGGTTGGAGGTGGCCGACCGGTACCGGGAGCTGGTGACGGCGTTCCGGGGGCCGCCGGCGGTCGGTGAGACACTGCGCCGGGCCGCCCTGGACACCGGCTACAGCCACTACCTTGGTCGGTTCGTCGGCGGCCAGGTCGCCCTCACCGCCGTCGCGGAGGGGCACCGCTCGCCCTACCTGGAGGATCTGGTCCCCGGCTTCGACGAGGGTGCGCACGCGACAGCGCTCGGCAAGTCGCTGCTCGCCACCCTCACGACCGACCAGCGCTACCGCTATCTGCGCGAGTACGGCATGCGCCCGTTCACCACCGCCACGCTCACCACCAGCGAGAGTTTCGAGGCGGACCTGGCCGCCGGCGACCGGCGCGGGATGCAACTGGAGATGGGGCAGTTCCGCCAGGGGGTGGCCTGCGCCGCGGTGCTCGTCGCGCCGGACAAGGACATGGAACGCCGGGTCGTGCTGGCCTGTGCGTTGCCGGCCAGCGAGATGATGACCTCCGCCCGGGTGGTACGCGCCAAGCTGCTCACCGTGGCCCGCAGCGTGGCCGACGGCATCGCCAGCGACAACTGACCGCCGAGAGGCCCTCTCCCGGGCTGGGAGAGGGCCTCTCGGGGCGGTCCAACGCGGGACCGCCGGAGCAACGTCAGCGGCTGTCGTGCCGTCAGCTGCCCACCGGGCCGCCGTCGAGGCGCCAGGTGACCACCACGCCGGGCTTGGCGTAGTCACCGTCCGGCCAGTTCGAGGCCGGGTTCTCCACCGAGGCCCCGGTGATCTCGCCCGGGTGCTGCACGGCGACGAAGACCGAGCGGTTGTCGCCGGTGATGAACGGGCCGCAGGTCTCCGCGCCGAGCGGCACCGTCAGGAACTGCTTGAGGTGACCCCGCTCCGGACCCTCCACGGCGGTGGCGAACAGACCATCGTTGCTGCCCAGCGCGTTGCCGTCAGTGGAGATCCAGAGGTTGCCGGTGGCGTCGAAGGCGACGTTGTCCGGGCAGGAGATCGGGGAGACCTTCGTCTTGTCGTACCCGGCGAAGAAGGTCGACGGGTCGGTCGGGTCGCCGCACACGATCGGCAACGACCAGGCGAAGGTCTCCGAGGTGTTGTCGTTGCGGTCCTCGACCAGTTCCAGGATCTGCCCGTGCTTGTTGGCGATGCGCGGGTTGGCCTCGTCCGGCTTCGGGTTGCTGCCGACGCCCCGGTTGGTGTTGTTGGTCAGCGCCACGTACACCTTGCCGGTGAGCAGGCTCGGCTCGACGTCCTCGGGGCGGTCCATCTTGGTCGCGCCGACCTTGTCACCGGCGAGCCGGGTGAAGGTGAGCACGTCCGCCGCGGTCATCCCGTCGACGAACGACCGGTTGCCGCTGACCAGCCTGATCCAGCGGCCCCGACCGTTGAACGCGCCGTCGGTGGGGAGCTTGCCCGTACCGTCGATCTCGGCGGCGCTGGTCTGGTCGAGCTTCGCCACGTAGAGCGTGCCGGACTCCAGCAGGGTCAGGTTGTGCTTGCGGGCAGCCCAGGAGTTGCCCTTCATGAACTTCTTGTCCGAGACGAACTTGTAGAGGTAGTCGAACCGCTCGTCGTCGCCCATGTACGCGACCACGTGGCCGTCCTTCGCGACGATCACGTTGGCGCCCTCGTGCTTGAACCGGCCCATCGCGGTGTGCTTGCGCGGGCGGCTCTCCGGGTCGAACGGGTCGATCTCGACGACCCAGCCGAACCGGTGTGCCTCGTTGGGGTGCTTCGCCAGGTCGAACCGCTCGTCCGCGCGCTCCCACTTGCGGCTGCCGCTGGGGTAGCGGCTGGCGGTGCTGATGCCGTAACGGTCCAGCTTCGGCTTCAGCTCGGCCGGGACGGCGTCGGCGCCCACGAAGTACTGGTTGAAGTTCTCCTCGCCGGAGAGCACGGTGCCCCACGGGGTCACGCCACCGGCGCAGTTGTTCAGCGTGCCGACGACCGTACGGCCCCTGGGGTCGGCGGCGGTCTTCAGCCAGGCCGAGCCGGCGGCCGGGCCGGTCAGGTCGAACTTGGTGCTCAGGGCGGTGACCCGCCGGTTGTACGGCCGCGGGCCCTTGCCGACCGGCTGCCACTGCCCGGTGCCCGCGACCCGCTCAAGCTCCACCACCGACATGCCGTGCGCGGCCATGGCGGTGCGCAACTGCTCGACGGAGAGCCCGTCCAGGCCGGGGAAGCCCGGGAACATCAGGTCCTCGTTCGTGTACTCGTGGTTGACCACGAGCAGCGCCCGCTTGCCCTGCTTGTCCAGCGGCAGCACGCCCACGAAGTCGTTGTTGTAGCCGAACTGCTTGGACTGCGCGGCGGCGGTCTGGTGGTGCAGGTCGAACTCCGGCGCGCCCGGCAGCACCGGGTCACCCCACTTGATCACCACGGCGTGGTCGTAGCCGTTCGGCACGACCAGGGTGTCCAGCTTGTTCGGAGGGATCGGCTTGAAGGTCAGCGCGCCGCTGCCGATCCCGGTGCTCGGACGACCGAACCCGAAGTTCTCCGGAACGTCCGGGGCGGTCGGGGCCGCCATGGCCGGGGCCGCCCCGGCGAGCGCGCCGGCCGCCGTGCCGCCGAAACCGAGCACCAGCGCGCCGACCGCGCCGGCCCGGACCACGCCACGCCGGGACACCTCGGCGTTCACCACGTCACCGAAGTACGCGTTGTCGGAGGTGTTCGGGACCGGGTGGTCACACGCGTTTCCGCACCGGTACAGACAGGTCATGGCATCACGGGTGCCATGGCGGGTGCCGTTCAACAGGGGGAGCAGCCGGGGACGGTCGCTCATGGGGGAGGCCTCCAGAGAAGTCGGTGGCACGACAGGCGGCGTACCAGCCGGACGCTAGGAGGACGTGGTGAGCGCCCGTCAGCCGCGATGTGAACCGGGCATGAACAGATCTCCGGGCGGCACCCGTCTGACCTCGGGCTGAACCGATCGGCGTGACCGCACGTATTCCCGAGCGGACGCACCGCCGGACGCGCGCCGGAAGCGAGGAGACCGCCATCAGCGACCACGACGCCCAACTGCTCCGCGCGCTGCACGACGAGCACGCGGAGGCGCTGTACGCCCATGCCCTGCGGCTGGTCAACGGGGACCGGCAGCGGGCCGAGGACCTGGTGCAGGAGACGCTGCTGCGGGCCTGGCGACATCCGGAGTCACTCGACCCGAGGCGCGGATCGGTGCGGTCCTGGCTGTTCACCACCGCCCGTAACCTGGCCATCGACGCCTGGCGGCGGCGATCCACCCGGGTCGGCGAGGTGTTCACCGACGATCTGCCCGAACCGCCCGAGGTGATCGACGAGGCCGAGCGGGCGGTGGAGGCGTGGACCGTCGCCGAGGCGCTGAACCGGCTCAGCCCGACCCACCGGGAGGTGCTGGTCGAGTGCTTCTACCAGGGGCGGTCGGTGGCCGAGGCGGCGTCCCGCCTGGGCGTACCGCCAGGGACCGTGAAATCCCGCACCCACTACGCGCTGCGGTCTCTACGGTTGGTCCTGGCCGAGATGGGGGTGACGGGGTGACCCGGTGCGAGTTCGCGTACGACGACGGCGCGTACGTGCTGGGCGCCCTGGCTCCCGCCGAACGGGCGGCCTACGAGCGGCACCTGGCCGGTTGCGCCTCGTGCCGGGAGGCGGTCGCCGAGATCGCCGTCCTGCCCGGGTTGCTCGGGCGCCTCGACCCGGCGGGGTTGGAGCAGATCCTGCCGCCGCCGGCCCCGCCCCGGGTGCCCGCGCTGCTCGACGAGGCCCGCCAGCTTCGTCGTCGGGAACGCGCCGCGGACCGGCGACGGTACGCACTGACCACACTGGCCGCCGCCGGGCTGGCGTTGCTGGTCGGTGTGGGCACCGCAGTGGCGCTGCCTCGACCGGTCGACCCGCCCGGCGCGCAGGGCAAGCCCGCCCCGCAGGTGTCGATGGTGGCCATGCGACCGGTGGCCGCCGTCGGGCCCGTGCACGCCGACCTCGGGCTGACCGGCACGAAGTGGGGCACCGAGGTGAGAATGCGTTGCGGGTACGACGCGCGCACGAGCTATGGCAAGGCGTATCCGTTCCGGCTGGTGGCGCGGGGCCCGAACGGTGCAACCGAGCAGATCGGCTCGTGGTTGGCGGCCCCCGGCGACGACCTGATCTTCACCGGCGCGACGAGGTTCACCGACGCCGAGCTGGTCAGCGTGGAGCTCCAGAAAGCCGACGGCACGCCCCTGTTGACCTACGCCGTCCCGTAACCCACCCGTCCCCTTTCGCGATCTTGCACTTTCTGTCCTTCCATAAGGGGCATGGAGGGCGTATCGGTGACAGAAACTGCAAGATCGCGGGTGGTCAGGGGGTTGGGGTTGGGACGGGCGTTGGGAGCGGGACGGGCCGGCGGGGGCGGCGGGAGGTTCGGACGGCGTCGGCGGTGAAGACGATCAGGGCCAGCCAGACCAGCGCGAAGCCCGCCAGCCGGGCCGGGGGCATCGGCTCGTGGAAGATCAGCACCCCGCAGCCGAGCTGAAGGATCGGCGCCAGGTACTGGACCATGCCCAGGCTGCTCAGAGGCAGTCGGTTGGCCGCCCCGGCGAACAGCAGCAGCGGAATCGCCGTGGCCGCGCCGGCCAGCACCAGCAGCGCGGTGTGCCCGGCCGAGACGTGCCCGAAGGTCAGGTCGGCCTTCGCCGTCAGCCAGCCCAGGTAGCCCAGCGCCGGCAACGCCAGCACCGCCGACTCGACGAACAGCCCCTCCGCCGCCGGAAGCCCGAGCCGCTTCTTCACCAGGCCGTAGCCGGCGAAGCTGAACGCCAGGGTCAACGCCAGCCAGGGCAGCCGTCCGTAGTCCACGGTGAGCACCGCGACCGCCGACGCGCCGATGCCCAGCGCCACCCACTGCGCCGGGCGTAGCCGCTCCCGCAGCACCGTCACCCCGAGCAGCACCACGACCAGCGGGTTGATGAAGTAGCCGAGCGCGGTCTCCACCACCCGGTCCGAGTTGACCCCGTAGATGTAGGTGCCCCAGTTGACAGCGATCAGCGCGGCGGCGGCGACGATCCCCGCCACCGCCCACCGGCGGCGCAGCAACGCCCGCAGGAAGCCGATGTTGCGCAGCGCGCCCAGCAGCAGAGCCACGAAGACCACCGACCAGACGATCCGGTGGGCCAGGATCTCCAGCGGGCCGGCGGGTCGCAGCAGCTTCAGGTAGAGCGGAAAGAAACCCCAGAGCAGGTACGCGCCGAGGCCGTAGAGGTATCCCAGGCGGAGTGGCGTCACGTCTCTACCGTAAGGGGCGTAGTGCTGCTTTGTTCCTTTCCGGTGAGCGGGGTCACCGGGGCTCGCCGGTCCAGCTGCATCCACCGTTGCGGCGCGTCCAGCGGGGTGAAGCCCACCCTCTCGTACACCTGGTGGGCGTCGTTGGTGCACAGCAGGATCCGGCGTACGCCCAGCTCGTCCAGGTGGTCGCGGACCGCGCCGGCCAGCCGTCCGCCCAGCCCGCGACCCCGGGCGGCGCGATCGACGTACACGTCGCAGAGCCAGGCGAAGGTGGCACCGTCGGTGACGACCCGGGCCACGGCGACCTGGCGGCCGTCCCCCGGCCGGTAGATGCCGAACGGCAGCGAGCCGGCAAACGACCGCTCGGTGGTCGCCCGGTCCCGTCCGAGCGCCCAGTACGCGTCGGTGGACAACCAGTGGTGCACCAGGTCCAGGTCGATCCGCTCCGGATCGGTGCTGAGTAGGTGGCCGTCGGAATAGGTCAGCGAGAACATGCAGCGACGCTAACCGCCGAGGTGGGCGGTCAGGCCGCCACATTCCCGAACTCTGGTCATCGGCCCGCCGGGGTCCCGGCCGAGGTCGGAGCCCCGGACGGACCGGGTCGGTGCTGGCTGGTCGGCGGTCAGTCCCGGTCGAGGACGGCGCCGAGGATCCAGGTCACGATGCTCACGAAGAGGGCGCCGAGCACTGCCGCCGGCCAGAAACCGTCCACCGAGAACGGCAACCCTGCCTGGTCGGCGATCCAGCTGGTGAGCAGGAAGAGCAGCCCGTTCACCACCAGGGCGATGAGACCCAGGGTCAGCAGGTAGAAGCCACAACCGACGGTCTTGATGATCGGCTGGAGAACAGCGTTGACCACACCGAAGATCACCGCCACCAGGAGCAGCGTGGTCACCGTCTCGGTGGCCGAGTTCGAATCCAGGGAGATGCCCGGGATGAGGAGCGTGGCCAGCCAGAAAGCCAGAGCTGTGCTGGCCAGCCGAATCAGCAGACCTTTCAGAAAACCCATGGCGGGGATCGTGCCACGGACACCGCAGCGACGTAACCCGCCGGCTGGCGCGTCCGGTGGAATCAGCCGCGCGTCGGCGGGCCGACCGTTCAGCCGCGCGTCGGCGGGCCGATCAGTTGCGCCTCTATCGGAGTGGGGGAGAGCAGTGCCCAGCGCAGCGCCCGACGGTTGACCACCGCCACCATGTCCTCCCGGATCCGGGTCAGCCACTCGGCCGACCCGCCCAGCCCCAGCGCGGCTCCGGCCAGGGTGGCCTCGGCGGAGGTCAGTGGCTGGAGCAACGCCAGGTCGGCGCGGCTCAACCCGTCCACATCGGCCGGGGTCAGCTCGTCTCGTACCACAAGGGTGGCCCGCCACGGCGGACCCGGCACGGCCTCGGCCGCCACCGGCCCGGCGTCGACGATCAGCAGCAACGGACGCAGTGCGGTGCCCACCCCGTCGGCGACGGCCCGACCGGGAGGGAGCAACGGGATCGTCCCGCCCGGCGCGCCAACCCCACGGACAAACGGCTCCCAGACCCGTGGCCGGGCGGTCTGCACCACCACCAAGGCGCCGAGTGCCAGGGCGCGCAGGGCCACCAGCTGGGCTGCCCGTACCCCGCCGACCAGCAGCACGCGGGTGCTCTCCGGCCGGAACAGTCGCACGGTGACCGCGCGGCCGTGCCGGTTGGTGCCGACCATCATTCCCGCGTCGCCCAGGGACAGCTCCCAGTCGTCCACGGTCGGGCCGGGTCGCGCCCCGGGCGCCGGTGGGCGGGGCTGCGCTCCGGGTGCCGTCAGCGCCAACGGCAGCGTGGCGGCCAGCCCGCTCAGGTGCGCGCCGTCGAGTCGTCGCAGCTTTCCGCCCAGGTCGGTCACCAGGCGGACCAGCGCCTCGTCGGCCGCCGCCAACTCGGCCGTCGTCCCGGCAGCCAGGCGTACGGTCAGCTCGGTCGGCACTTCGCCGGCCGTGGGCGGACCCGACGACGTCGACATCGTCGGGCCTGAGCAGATCGACACCGTCGTTGCCGTCGCCGGCAGCGCCAGCAGGCGGGGCACCAGCCGGCGTCCAGCCGCAGCGCCCGCGTCGGGCCAGTGGAGCAGACGGAAGGTGGCCTGGACGAGACTGCCGGACCGGATCGCCGGCCACGACTCCCGGACCGGGTCGCCGTCGTGGTGGGCCAGCTCGCCCAGTACGCGCAGCGCCGCCGGCACCCCGAGCGGTCGCGCGGCCAACGGCCCGAGCCGGCGGACGATCCGGCGGACCGTGCCGGCGAGTACGCGGCGCAGGTCCTCCTCGGACCAACCGTTCACCCGCAGCACCCGGACCGCCACCACCGCGCGCTCGCGCCCGGCGAGCCGCCCGTCGGTGAGCTGCCGGTACGACGTGCCGACCGTGCCGCCGGCGCTCGGCACCGGCGCCGGCGCACCGGCGAGCAGCAGTTGCACCAACAGCGGGGGCTGGTCCGGCCCGGTCGGGGGGAGCAACGCGGCCGGGGCGGGGATCGCCTGGGACACGTCACCCAACAGGTCGCCGGGGTCGCCGAGTTCCAGGAGCGCGACCATGCCGCTGGTGTCCTCCAGGAGCGCCGCCGGCCCGCCGGTCAACTCGGTCGAGCGGACCACGGTGCCCGGGGCGACCAGGTCGAGCAGTTCGGCCGCATCGGCCGGCCCGGTCAACGCCCGCCGGTGGGTGAGGTGCCCGATGGCGGTGCCCAGCCACTCGAACAGCCACCGGCCCCGCACCGGCACCCAGGCGGCGGCCACCAGCAGCACGGCCACCAGTACGGCTGCCGCGACGACCGGCGCGGGTCGGCCGAGGGTGACGAGCACCAGGGCCGCCGCGACCTGTGCGGTGACCAGTTGGCCGGCTCGCGCTCCGGCAGCCGCACGACGGCCGAGTGCGACCCAGTGGGCCGCCAACGACCGGCGACGGGAGGTGCGCTGCTCGACCGGCAGCGGACCGCTGTCGGTGGATCGGCCCGGCCCGTCCACCCGTGGAAAGGCGCCTGTCTCGGATCCGACCGGGGTCGGCGGGTGCGGCCCTCCGGTGGTGATCGCCGGCACCGTGCCTCCTCGACCAGTGGGGACCGGGGTCGGGCGGCCGGCCGCCCTCCGGCGGCCCGTCACGCGCCGCGACGTGGCTGCGGCACATCGTAAGCGACCAATGGCCGCTTCGGTTGTCCACAGGGGAAGCCGGTGGGGTAGCAGAACCGCTACGAGGTCGCTACCGTCAGCCACGAAGTCCTTCGCTGACCCGTGTCTCAGTGCTCGACAGACCGGGCCAAGCGACGACGCGTCGGCCCCCGGGATGGGCGCGTCGACGGCCAGGTGCGATCCGAGAGACGAGGTGACGTCCGGATGTCCCAAACCAAGGCAGAAGCAGCGGTGATGCAGCAGACTGCCGCGAAGTTCGAGCAGGTGGACCAGTCGTTGCAGTCCATGCTGACCGGCCTGCTGGCCGAGCTGGAGGTGTTGCAGCAGGCCTGGCGTGGCGCTGGTGGCCGGTCGTTCGAGCAGGTCAAGCAGCAGTGGTCACAGGACCAGGCGGCGCTGCACCGCGCGCTGCGCGAGACCGCCGGTGCGATCCGCACCGCCGGTCGGCAGTACCACGCGTCCGACGACGAGGTGGCCAGCCGGGTCGCCGGCACCAACCGCGGCGGCATCCAACTGCCGCTCTGATCCCGCTGGGGAGGGAATCCGATGGACCATGGTGTGCTGGTCGTCAACTTCGCCGCGCTGCAGCAGGCCGGCGCTGACATTCAGAAGGCGTTGAACACCCTCGACGCGCAGCTCGGGCAACTCGAACGCGACGCCGCCCCGCTGGTGGCGAACTGGACGGGCGACGCGCAGCAGGCCTACGAGCAGCGGCAGGCGCGGTGGCGTTCGGCCTCGCAGGACCTCCAGGGGATGCTGCGTGACATCAGGTTGGCGGTGAACGACTCCGCCACCGACTACCTGGACACCGAGAAGAAGAACACCGGGCTGTTCCAGTGAGCGATGCGGGCCGGGAGCGCTGACCGTGTCCGGGCCAGCGCCCCGCCCGCAGCCGGTCGGCGGCGAGGGCCGTGCGCGGGCGGGCTCAGACACTGTGCGGGCGGCCTCAGGCCGGGCCGGCCGGTCGCCAGCGTCGACGGGTGCCCCGGGGCACCACCAGGGCGAGCAGCGCCACGGTGACCGCCGTGATGCCGGCCACCGCCCCGACCAGCAGGGCTCGGTCCCGTGCGGCGATTCGACGTGCCTGGTGGGCGAGCTGCGCCGGGTCGGCCCGGTCGTCGGCGAGCGCGGCGACCGGCGGCACGCCGGCCGCACGGCCGCCGCTGGTCTCGGTGACCGCCCGGTAGGGGTTCAACACGCCGGCGCCGTACCCGCCGCCCCGGCCCGCGCCCGGAGCTGGATCGGCGGTGGCGATGATCCGCTCCGCCACCTGGGTGGCGGTCAGCTCTGGCCGGTACTCCCGCAGCAACGCGGCGGTGGCGGCCACGAAGGGCGCCGCGTAACTGGTCCCCTCGACCCGATGGTGGCCGACACCGGGTGCGGCGGTCAGCACTTCGCTTCCCGGAGCGACGAGGTCGACGTACGAGCCGGTCTGCGAGAACGCCGCCCGCCCGCCGTCCGCCCCGATCGCGCCCACGCCGAGCACCCCGTCGTAGCCCGCGGGGAACGGTCGGGGGTCCCCACTGTCGTGCAGGTTGCCGGCGGCGGCCACCAGCACCACGTCCCGCTCGACCGCGTACCGCACCGCCGACCGGACCTCCGGGTCGTCCGCGTACAGCACGACGGACAGGTTCACCACGTCGGCGTCATGGTCGACGGCCCACCGGATGGCTCGGGCGAACTCGTCGGCGCTGACCGTACGCCCCGACTCCCGCCCCTGCACGACCTGCTGTTCACTCACCCGCACCGGCAGGATTCGGGCACCCGGCGCCAGGCCGCGGAAGGCGACGTCGGGGCGGGGTGCTGCGGCGATGATGCTCGCCACACCGGTGCCGTGCCCGGCGCAGTCCCGACCGCCGTCCCCGCCGGGGTCGAGCAGGTCGGTGCCGCCGAGCACCCTCCCTGCCAGTTGCGGGTGCACCCGGTCCACCCCGGAGTCGACCACCGCGACCGTCACCCCGTCGCCGGTGGCCAGCGGCGCGAGCCGCGCCGGGTCGTACCGTTGCTGTGGCCAGGGCCTGGCGGCGACCGGCCGGACGGGGGCGAGTGGGGTCGCGCAGGCCGGTGCCGACGCTCCGAGCCCGGCGGTGGCGGCGACGGTCGGAAGGGCCGGTACGGTCAACAGGCTGGCGGCCAGACCTGCGAGGACCGGGCGCGTGATCGATCGGGACATCGACACCCTCCGTATCGTGTCGGCTCCGAAACGGGATGTTATCGCCTCTCTCGGGCCCTGGCAGGCCGCCCCCGGCCAGCCATTGTGATCTTGGTACCACCTTGTAGGTTGTACGCGATACCTGTGGCCTGTTCTCGGAAGGGGAGGTGGCCGTGACCGCATGGGAACCGGCCACGGAGGCCGAGGTGGCGATGCGCGACGCTCTGCGCGCGAACGACCAGGAGCTCTACTTCCGGCTCCTGTCCCGCACCGATGTGCTGCTGCCGGTCTCCGCGCCGACGCAGCCCGGCCAGCCACCTGCCGGATGGGGCACCTGGACCACCGGCGGCCGGACCCACGTCCTGGCCTTCACCTCCGCCGCCGCACTGCGAGCCTGCCTCGGCGATCACGCCGGCAGCAACCGACGCATTCCCTTCGCCGACCTCGCGACCAGCTGGCCCAACCACGAGTGGTGGCTCGCCGTCAATCCGGGTCTGCCGGTCGAGGGTTACCTGCCGGCCTGGTTCGTGTCGCAGTTGTCCCGAGGTGACGTGCGGCTGCCCGGCCGTGCCATGGGTGCCCGCGCTCGCCTGGAGCGGGCCGAGACCCTGGCCCGCACCCGGCCCGGCGCGCCACCGCGGGACACTGCCACAGCCGCTGGATCACCTCCCATGACGGGGGTGGCCCCGTCCGCGCCCGAGAGCGCTCCGCTCGCACCCCGAAGGCCCGCGCGGAGCCCGGCCCCTCGGGTGGGTGCCCCGCCGGTGCCGGGTCCGGCGCCCCGGCCACCCGCCTCCGCTGAGCCGCCACGCCGACCCGGCGAGGAGGACCTGCCCGCAGCCGGTCAGCGGCACCCGACCGAACCGCCTCGCCCCTCCCCCGGAGTCGGAGCATTGCCCCGCACCGGCAGGCCGTCCCGGTTCACCCCGTTGGCGACCGCCGGCCCCAGCACCGACCAGGCTGGGCCGGGTGCGGGCTGGCCGGCAGCGACCCGGCCGGGCGACGTCGACGGCCCCGCCCCGGCCAACGGCAACGGTGGCCCCCAGGCCGCGCCTCGGCGATCCTTCTTCGACCCCACTCCGGCCCGCGACCAGGCCGCGAGCGGGGGACGCCCCGCTGACCGGGCGGCCCCGCCGACCCGGTTCGGTCGAGGCAGCCAGCCCTTCCCTCGCCGCCGCCCAGCCGATGCGCCGGTCGACGAGACCGCGACGCGGGCCTTTCCGATGGCGGCGGACCCGGCCGCCACGCAGCCGGTCAGACGCCCGGAGGGCGGCCTCGGCGCGTCCCGCGCGATGGACGCGCCACCCTCCGGCGAGGAGATCACCCAGCCGCTGCCGCCGCGCCGGCACAACCCGCTGGCTGAGGAGCCCACCCGCGCGTTCCGGGTGACCGGTGAGCCTCGCCCGACCGGTGCGCCCGGGCGGGCATCGGCGGAGGAGACGCAGGCGATTCCCCAGGGCCGGTCGGGCCGGTTCGAGCCGGCGGAGGATCTGCCGGTGTCCGTCGCCGAACCGGTCTCCGGGCCGCCTGCGCCGCGCCGAGGCTTCACGCCCATCGTCATCGAGGGCACCATCATCGAGTCCCGCGACCTCACCGAACCGGTCGAGAGCAGCGCGCCGGTCGACGCGCCCCGGCGGCCCAGCCCCGCCGAGGCCGCCTCGCCGCCGTTCGGCTCGACGCCTCCCGGTCCGGGCCTGTTCGGTCCGTCGTCGCCCAGCCCCACCGAGGCCGCCGCGCCACCGCCGTTCGGCCCGGCGTCCTCCGGTCCGGGCCTGTTCACGGCGTCCCCCAGCCCCGCTGAGGCCGCCCCGCCGCGGTTCGCCAACCCCGGTCCCTTCGCACCCTCGTCCTTCAGCCCCGATCAGGCCGCTCCGAGCCCGCCCGTCCCGCAGCCCGTGGTTCCAGCGGAGTCCGGCGCTGTCGGCGACGGCCTGGGCAACCTGGGGGCCGACGCCCCGCTCAGCGACGATCGCTCCGACAGCGAGGGCTCGTCGGGAAGCCCGGCCGGCGGCGAGAGCATGACCGCGGACGACGGCACCTACCCGCCTGCCGACGAGCCGCCACCGGTCGAGTTCGAGCCGGCGAACACGGTCGAGGAAGACCTGCTCAGCGCCGCCGGCTCGGGCAGCACCGACACGTTCCTGTCCACCCTGCTGCTGGCTCGGGTGCTGCTGCCGGCGGCACCGGACTCGGCGAGGGGAAGCCGCCCCGGGGATCCCGGCTTCGTCTGGCGTACCGGGCAGCTCGACGGCGAGACGTATGTGGTGGTCTACACGTCGTCGGAGCGCCTCGCCGACCATGTCGAGGGGGACGTCGACACGGTCCGGGTGAAGTTCGCCCAACTGATCCGGCGCTGGCCCGACGAGGACTGGTCGTTCGCCGTCAACCCGGGCACGCCGGTGGGTGCCAAGTTGCCCGGCGAGCAGATCGTCGCGTTGGCCAACTGGGCCGCCGAGGTGGGGCTCGGGGACGACCTGGAAGTGGACCAGGTGGAAGCGCCGGCCGTGGCCGAACCCGCCGCCCGTCCCCGGTACGCCCCCGCAGCGGTCGACCCGACCCGACCGACGGTCATGCAGAAGGCGATCGCCCCCAGCCAGCTCGCGTACTACCTGGATCGTGGGTACGACCGGGTGTCCGGGTTCGTGCACCGGGCGGGTGAGCTGTCCCACCTGAGCACACCGGCTCAGCTGCACGAGGCGCTGGGCCTGAGCTACCCCGGCTCGCCGTTCGCCCAGGACGCCGAGGAGATCTACGTGCTGCGCTGGCCGGCGCACCGGCCGAGTCTCTACCGCATCCCGTACGGCGGTCAGAACGAGCCGGCGATGCGGGCCATGGAGGGCTGGGTCATCGAACGTCCGCCGTTCCGGGGCAACGGCTTTGCCCCGGGTGAGAGCAGCGACGTGGTGGCGGAGTTCAAGGTGGACAGCGCGCGGCTGCCGCACGGCGCCCAACTCTGGCGCATCGGCGCGGACGGCAGCGAGCGGGTGGTCGCCGAGCTGGACACCGACACGGTCACCTGGCGACGGGTCGGGGAGGCGTGATGCGCGACGGCTACGTGGCCCGTTGGCAGGGCCGGGAATACCAGGCCAGCCCGGACGGCGACGACATCCGCCTCTACCAGCCCGAGCCGGGTGAGGGCTTCGAGGAGGTCCGCGCGGGCCGCTACGTCCGGGTGCTGCCGTCGAGCGAGATCGAGGATCTGGCGTACGTGCGGACCACCTGCACCTGGCAGGGGCAGCCGTTCATCGTGCTCGGCGAGCACGACGCCTGGCTGCGGGTGGAGTACACGGGTGGTCGCTGGCCGGTGGCCGAGGCGATGCGGCTGGAGGTCTTCGACTTCGGCGTCTACCAGGGTTGGGCGCCGGCCGCCGAGGTCACCGACCTGCGGGAGCAGCGGGTCTGACCGGTCAGGTCTTCGCCCATCGCAGGACTTCACCGAGCACCAGCTCCGGCGCCTCCAGGTGCGGGAAGTGCCCCACCCCGTCGAGCAACCGCCACTCGTACGGGGCGACGACGTACCGGCCGGAACCCAGCGCGGTGCGGGGCAGGGAGGCGGTGTCCAGGGCGCCGTGCAGTTGCAGGGTCGGGGTGGACAGCGGCTTCTGCATCAGGCGGACGAACCGGTAGCCGTGCAGTCGCAGCAGCGAGCGGAACGCCCAGCGGTATCCCTCCAGCGCGCAGAACGCGGCCTGTGGGATGCACATCGCCTCCCGGCACCGCTCGGCGTACGCCTCGAAGTCCGGCCCGGCCACCCACTGTGGGCCGCCCCAGCGGCGCATGATCTCGCCGACGGCCGTGGCGCCGTCGCGGGTCAGGACGTGTTCGTAGCGGGGTAGTTGGAACTTCAACGCCGGTGTGGACGCGGTGAACTGCCCGCGCGGGTCGGCGAAGATGGCGGCGCGCAGTCGCAGCGGGTGCGGTGCCCCCAGCACGACGAGCCGGCGGACCAGCGACGGGTGGAACGAGGCCACCGTCCAGGCCACCATGCCACCGAGGCCGCTGCCGACGATCGTCGCGGACCGTTCACCGAGCGCGCGGATCAGTCCGGCGATGTCGGCGGCGAGGGTGTAGCCGTCGTACCCCCGGGGTGGTTTGTCGCTCGCCCCGTAGCCGCGCAGGTCGACGGCGACCGCCCGGAAGCCGGCGTCGGCGATCGCCGGCAGCATCTGGTGCCAGGCCCACCAGTGCTCCGGGAAGCCGTGCAGGAAGAGCACCATCGGCCCGGTGCCGCCCTCGACCACGTGGAACCGGCTGCCGTTGGCGCCGACGAAACGGTGCGTCCACGGCCCCTCGGTGAGGACACAGGACTCGTCGACGGCCCCGCCGCGCTGGTCGGTCATGGCAGACAGCCTAGGACCCGGTTGCCGCAGGCGACCCTGGTGGTCGCGTTGAACAGGGGAAAGCCCCGGGTTGCCCCGGATCGGGCCCGGGGGAGTTGGCTCGATCGTCCCCGGAAACAGGGTCCGGGTCATCCGGGAGGGTGTCACACAAAGGGCGACGCCCGGGCAGATGACCTGCCCGGGCGTCGCTGGTTGGTGCGGGATCAGTGGTCAGCTGATCCGGATCTTCATCGAGGTGCCGTCCTGCTCCAGAACCTTGATCTTGACACCGGTAGCGGGGAGCTTGACGCCGTGGTTCGGCAGCTCCTCGTAGAAGTACTTCTTGGTGTCGTCGAACAGCGGCTCGGCAGCCTGGCCACGGATGTACTGCGGCTGGCTGTTGAGGTGCAGGGTGAACGAGTCGGCCTTGTTCAGGCTGAACGGTGCGTCGTACATCTGGACGCGGGCCCGCCACGGAGCCCCGGTCAGGTTGTAGATCGGGCGCGGGTGCGCGTCGATGTACAGGTTGCGACCCTCACCCGGGTGACCACCCGGGTTGGCCGGCGACGCCGGGGCGGTGTTGTTGTCGTCCCAGCGGGTGTTCCAGTACGAGATGAGCAGGCCCTCCTGGTACGCGTAGTGGTCCACCCAGTCCGGGCGGGTGTTCGCGTAGCCGAAGAAGTACGGGCCGGTCTTCAGGTACTTGTCGTACGAGACGTACGACCGGTTGCCGGCGATGTAGAAGTTGTCGAACTCGTCGGTGTAGGTGGCACCGACGACCTCCCACTCGTTGAGCGCCCAACCGGCGTCGGTCTCGGCACCGTCGCTGAGCACGGTCTGGCCGTCGGCGGTCACGGTGATCGCGTCACCGAAGAAGCCGCCCTCGGAGACCCCACCGTCGGTCACGTAGTGCAGGCGGACCTGCGCCACCTTGCCGGCCAGCGAGTTCAGCGGGATGTTGATGTCGGCCCACGCGCCGTTGCTGCTGCCGTCGAGAGCCGGGCGGCCGGCTCCGTCGACGCCGATCGGCTGACCGTTGACCGTGCCGTCCAGGTCGGCCCAGGTCTGACCGCCGTCCGTCGACGCCTCGAAGTAGAGGTAGTCGTAGGTCTCCTCGATGCTGTACTTGCCCTTGAGCGACAGAGCCGCCGCGGACTTACCGGTGAGGTCGAACGTCCTCGTCATGGTGCCGTCGAGGTTGTCCTTGTTACCGGAGAAGTACTGCTTCGAGCCCTCGAACGGTGCGCCGTAGTTGAAGGTGTACTCCCGCTTCGGCAGCACGACAACGACAGCCTGTGCCTTCTTCGAGTTGTATTCCTGCGGGCCAAGCTCCATCGTGCGCTTCTGCCCCGCCACGACCACCTCGTAGTCGAGCCAACCGAGCTGGAACTTGTTCCATGCGCCGAGGTCGCCGCCCCGGTCGCCGATGCCGACGTCGTTCTTGGCGCCGAGCCTGCTCTGGGCCATCAGGGTCCAGTGCTCGTTGCTGTTGTCCGCCGGGCCGTAGTCGTCCGGCAGGCCCAGGTCGTGGCCGTACTCGTGGTAGAAGACGCTACGACCACCGTTTTCCGGCTGGATCGTGTAGTCGCGGATCCAGACGCCGGTGTTGCCGATCTGGGTGCCGCCGATCGGGAAGTTCGGCGGGCCCACGGGCGAGCTGTTGAACGCCGACCAACGGTGGCTCCAGATCGCGTCCTCACCCTGCTGCGGGTCACCGTCGGCCTGGTCGCCGCCGGAGTGGACGATCTGGAAGTGGTCGATGTAGCCGTCCGACTCGTTGAAGTCGCCGTCACCGTCGTAGTCGAAGCGGTCCCACTGGTCGAAGGACTTCATCTCGGTGGCGATCTGCGCGTCCGTCCGGCCCTTGGCCTTCTGGTCGGCGACCCACTGGTTGGCGGCGTCGCGGATCAGGTTCCAGGTGTTCGGGCAGACGTTGTCGGCGCAGACGGCGGGGTCGCCGGTCGGGTCGTCGTCGGCCTTCGGGTCGTCGGAGCGACCGTAGCTGGCCTCGTTGTACCGGACCTTGACCCAGTCGGTCACCTCACCCTCGACGGTGTAGCGACCCGAGGACTGCGCCTCGTAGTACTGCTTGAGCGACTCGTCGCCCGGGTTGGTGCCGAAGTAGAGCTGGCGGAAGTGCTCCGGGCTGAAGTCCGGCTGCCAGATGGTGGAGTTGTCCACGGCCCGGTTGGGCTCGGGGATCTTGTTGTGCAGCGGCCCGTCGAACGTCGCCGGGCCGGCGACATCCGGGTTCATGTCCTTGTCCGGGTAGGACGGGTGCCGCTCGTCACCGAACTCGGCCAGGATCACGAAGATCCTGTCAGTCCGCTCACGCTTGAGCTCGACGTACTGATCCCTGGTCTGCGTGCTGGCGCCGGCACGCGCGCGGGCGTTGGCGCCCGTTCCGCCCGCCTTGCCGACCTCACCGACCTTGACAACCGTGCTTCCGTTGCGCTCGATCGGCTTGCTGCGACCGCTCAGCACGTCGCTGAGACCCTGCTGACGCAGCGCGCGGCGCTTCTCCTCGAGCTTGTCGGGGAGCTCATCCTGCAGTGCCTGCGGTTCGGCAGCGGCCGGTGCTGCTGCCGGCAGTTTGGGCTGAGGCGCCGCCGAGGCGGACGGGCCGAAAGCCAGGCCTGTCGCCGTCAGTGAGAGCCCGAGCAGACCCACTGCGACTTTGCGCACGTGGTACCTCCGGTGTGAGGGAACCGGCCCAACGGGGGTACGGGCCGGTGGGAGATCGATCCCACTAGTGGGACCATTGGTGAACATAGTTACTGGCGGGACAGGTGGGAAGACGAACGCGTCGATTTGTTGCAAGATTTTGTTGGGAATGCTTTTCACCGTCACACCCCGCCGGTTCATCAGCCACGCTGAGCAGCGCGGGTGCGGCCGTGACCGTATACAACGACATTCCTCGATCAATCTGACCGGACACATGACTGTGGGGCCGGCAGCGTCTCCGCCACCGGCCCCACAGTCAGTTGTCGAGCAGTGAAACAGTTACTTCTTTGCCGGGGTCACGTAGATCTGAGCCGACGAGTTGTCCCCGGCAGCCTTCTTGATCGTCAGCGAGACGCCGTAGTTCACGCCCGCGTCGCCCGGGTTTCCGGTGCCCAGCACGATCGCGCCACCGCCCAGGGTCACGCCGTAGAACTCCGGCGCGGGGCTGCCGTCCGGGTTGGTGACCCGGGTGGTGTACGGCGCGTTGTTACGCGACGGCAGGACCACCGACGCGTCGTTGTCGCGGGCGTAGGCAGCACCGTCGCGCATCTCGATGCCCGGGTACCAGCCCTTGGCGTCGGTGAACGCCTTCACCGGCGGCAGCCCCTTGAACTTCGTGCAGTACGCGCTGTACGGCTCGTTGGCCGCCTCCAGGCACTCGGTGAACGGGTACGTCCGGTTCAGCGTGAACGCGGCGTTCGACGACTGCGGGCGGCTGGGCAGGTTGTCGGTCACCGACGGGTCCTTCACCGCCGCCTCGCCGGTACGGCGCAGCGGGTCGAAGTGCGAGTCGACGATGAGCAGGCCGCCCTTCGCGCCGTAGCTGGGCAGCGCGGTCATCTGCCCGGTGACGTGGTTGACGTCGCCGAGCGCGGTGTCCCGGTACCAGACCAGCATGCCCGGAGCGTTGTAGGAGATCCGGTCGACCTTCCACGCCTCGTGCGAGTAGATGGTGTCGTAGGCGTACTGGAGGCCCTTGTCGAAGCCGTCGAAGTTACGCCACTCCGCCAGGTAGTACTGGGCGTGGACCTCGGTGCCGCTGGAGACCTTCCAGCCCTCACCGGTGGTGTCGACGAAGGTGCCGCCGGTGGCCGTCCAGCCGTTGGCTCCGCCCTCGACGTCATCACTCCAGGTGGTGGCGCCGCCGCCGGTGACCGAGAAGTCGTCGACGAACCAGTTGCGCTCCTCGAACGCCTCGTCGGTGGCCAGACGCAGCCGCACCTGAACCGTCGTCCCGGCGTACGCCGACAGGTCGACGTAGTCGTGCCGCCAGCCGTCGGTGCTGCCGGTGAGGCCGTACTTCTTGCCGCCGAAGTCGTTCATCCGGCCGTTCGGGTCCGGGTAGCCGTCCGGCGTGGTGACCACCGAGCCGCCCTCGTCGTACACCTTCTGCTCGGTCCAGGTCGTACCGCCGTCGGTGGAGAGCTCGACGAAGCCGTAGTCCCAGTCCTCCTCGATGATGTAGTTGTTCCACATCCAGAACTTCGAGTCGGCGGCTGCCGGCACGTCGACCGAGCGGCTCAGCTTGACGTCGGCCCACTCCTGGTCGTTGTTGCTGTGCCACATCTTCGTGCCGCTGTGCGGGGTCGCCAGCGTCGTCACCTTGTCCGGCAGGTCGACCTTGATGCCGTCCTCGGAGTCGATCGGGGTGCGCGACGTCTGGCCGAGCTTCACCTCGCGCGGGTTCGACCCGGGGCGGATGGTCAGCGGGTCGGCCCAACCGAGCACCCACTTGTCCCAGATGCCCATGTGCGTCGGCAGCGCCTGGAAGATCTCACCGGAGTGCGAGCCCGAGGCCATCAGGTCCCAGAAGTCCACGTCGGAGTCGGCGTTGCCGGACGTGTCGTAGAGGTCCGGCAGGCCCAGGTCGTGGCCGAACTCGTGGGCGAAGACACCGACGCCGGCGTCTTCCGGCTGCACGATGTAGTTCGACGCCTTCAGGTTGGTGCCCGGGATGGTGTAGCCACCGGCGACCGTGGAGGAGTGCGCCCACACCGCGTACACGCCCTGGTCGCCGCCGCCACGGGACTTGCCCTGGCCGGCGTGCACCAGCACGAGGTGGTCGATCACGCCGTCCGGCTCGAAGACGTTGCCGTCACCGTCGCGGTCGGCCTGATCCTCGATGTCGTAGTCGGCCCACGGGAAGTTCGGGTCCTTCGCGACGAGCGCGTCGATCGCGTCGGTCGCCAGGCGGCCCGCGCCGGCCGGGTTGTCCGGGTGGCCGTTCATCGACTGCTCACGGCCGGGAACCCACGCGCCGGTCTCGTCCTGGAAGCAGCGGTTGGCCGCGTACCAGCCCTCCGAGTGCGGCACGGTGATCCACGGGCTGGCCTGCCCGTCCACCGTGTACGCGTTCTTGGACATCTCCAGGTACATGTTGTGCATGGTGCGACCGGACAGGTCGATGCCCTTCTTGCCGTCCGGGCCCTTCAGGTCCGTGCGGACCCGCTCGGTGATGCCCTTCTTGCTGTAGAGCATCTTGTTGTAGTGCTGCGGCGAGAAGTCCGGCACCCACATCGAGTTGTTGTCCTCGTGGGGCAGGCGCGCCGGGTCCGCGATCTTGTTGTGCTTCGGGCCGTTCTGGACCGTGCCGGGGACGCAGGTGCGGTCCTCGAACACCGTCTTGGGGACCATGACGTTCGTGAAGTCGTCGTTGGCCTTGTCGTTGAACTCCACCAGCAGCGTCAGCAGCTTCGCGGTCTGGGTGGTCGGGGCCTTCTTGAACTTCCGGGGGTTCTGACCCGTCTTCAGCGACTTGGCCTCGTCCTTGGCCAGTTGCCGTGCGGTCACCGGGTTGCCCCGGGCGTGCTTCTGATCGAACGCGCGCGCGGCCTCCGCGGCAGGGGTGTAGACGCCACCCTTGCCCTTCACCTCACGGCCGGTGGTGTCCGGCTGCACCTCGGGCTCGGCGTAGTTGATGTAGTGCTCGTCGGCCCCGATCACCGCCTGGGGGGTGGCGGACCGCGGCTGGGCCGCCGCACTGCCACTCACGGTCAGTGACGTGGCCGCGAGGGCGATGACGGGCAGCGCGACGAGTAGTCGTCGCCGCGCCCTGGACTGCGGTTTGTGGTTCATGCCGCTCCGTTTCTCGGGCATGGGAGGAGGACGTTGGCGTGGTCGGCCATCGAAACGATGTGTGTCGAACTCTTCCAACCTGCGTGAACCTAAAGCACAACCGGCCGAAAGGACAGTGGTGGCCGACGCCTGTGCCCGTTCAGCTTTCCCCGGCTCCCCCGACCGACCGATGTGACACCGGCAGAGCGGCGCGAGCCGCACCCGTAAGACATGACGGAGGGTGGCGGCCCGGACGGACCGCCACCCTCCATTGAGTACGCCTACCGTCAGTCCTCGTCGGACTTCGTGCCGCTCATCCCCGAGGAGATCAGGTCCATCACCGAGGAGTCCTGCAACGTCGTCACGTCGCCCAGCGAGCGGTTCTCCGCCACGTCCCGCAGCAACCGTCGCATGATCTTGCCGGAACGGGTCTTCGGCAGCTCCGGCACCAGCATGATCTGCCGCGGCTTGGCGATCGGGCCGAGCGTCTTCGACACGTGGTTACGCAGGTCGGCGATGAGCTGCTCACCCGCCTCGCCGGCGATGTCCGTGCTGCCCCGCGGGATGGCGAACGCGACGATCGCCTGACCGGTGGTCGGGTCGGTCGCACCGACGACCGCCGCCTCGGCCACCGACGGGTGCGACACCAACGCCGACTCCACCTCGGTCGTCGAGATGTTGTGCCCGGACACCAACATCACGTCGTCCACCCGGCCGAGCAGCCAGATGTGCCCGTCGTCGTCCTTCTTCGCACCGTCGCCGGCGAAGTACATGCCCTGGAAACGCGACCAGTACGTCTCGATGAACCGGTCGTCGTCGCCCCAGATGGTGCGCAGCATCGACGGCCACGGCTCACGCAGCACCAGGTAGCCGCCACCGCCGTTCGGCACCGACTGGCCCTGGTCGTCCACCACGTCGGCAACGATGCCCGGCAGCGGCGTCATCGCCGAACCCGGCTTGGCCGCGGTGACCCCCGGCAACGGCGAGATCATGATGGCGCCCGTCTCGGTCTGCCACCAGGTGTCCACCACCGGCAGCTCGCCCCGGCCGATGTGCTCCCGGTACCACATCCAGGCCTCCGGGTTGATCGGCTCGCCGACGCTGCCCAACAGGCGCAGCGACGACAGGTCGAAGCCCGCCGGGAGGTCGTCGCCCCACTTCATCATCGTCCGGATCAGGGTGGGAGCGGTGTAGAGGATGCTCACCCCGTACTTGTCGACGATCTCCCAGAACCGGCCCTTGTGCGGGGTGTCCGGGGTCCCCTCGTACATCACCTGGGTGGCGCCGTTGGAGAGCGGGCCGTACACGATGTAGGAGTGCCCGGTGACCCAGCCGATGTCGGCCGTGCACCAGTAGACGTCCGTCTCCGGCTTCAGGTCGAACACCGCGTGCGTGGTGTACGACGCCTGGGTGAGGTAGCCGCCGGTGGTGTGCAGGATGCCCTTCGGGCGGGCCGTTGTGCCACTGGTGTAGAGGATGAACAGCGGGTGCTCGGCGTCGAACGGCTGCGCGGTGTGCTCGGCCGAGGCGGTCTCCACCGTCTCGTGCCACCAGTGGTCCTTCTCCGTCCACGCCACGTCCTCGCCGGTGCGGCGGACCACGAGCACGTGCTCCACCGACGGGGAGTTCGCCACCGCCTCGTCCACGGTGGGCTTCAACGCCGACGGCTTGCCCCGCCGGTAACCACCGTCCGCGGTGATCACCACCTTGGCGCTGGCGTCCTGGATCCGGTTGCTCAACGAGTCGGCGGAGAAGCCACCGAAGACCACACTGTGCGCGGCGCCGATCCGGGCGCACGCCAACATCGCCACCGCCGCCTCCGGGATCATCGGCAGGTAGATCGCCACCCGGTCGCCGGCGGTCACCCCCAGGTCGGTGAGCGCGTTCGCCGCCCGGCAGGTCAGCTCGTGCAGGTCCGCGTACGTGATGGTGCGGGTGTCGCCCGGCTCGCCCTCCCAGTGGATCGCGACCTTGTCGCCCCGGCCCGCCTCGACGTGCCGGTCCAGGCAGTTGTACGCGACGTTGAGCTGCCCACCCACGAACCACTTCGCGAACGGCGGGTTCGACCAGTCGAGCACCTCATCCCACTTCTTCGACCAGGCCAGCCGATCGGCCTGCTTCGCCCAGAAGGCCAGCCGGTCGGCCTCAGCCTCGGCGTACGCGTCGATGGTGACGTTGGCGTGCGCGGCGAGTTCGGCCGGCGGGGGGAACTGGCGCGTCTCGTTCAGCAGATTGGCCAATGCCTCGCTCATGCCGTGACTCCTCATCCTCGGGGTGACCTGGGTCTCGATGGCACGAGGGTAGTCGCGGGGCCGGTGACCGGCCACGGCTGCCCACCGCCTCGCGCCGAGCGGCCCCCGGGGCGCGCCCGGCGGCCCGTTCCACCTGTCCCCGCCGCGCGGGGTGCCTTGATCAACACGGTTGCATGGAAATCGGGGTGTCCAGGCCAGGCGGACACACCGACTTCAAGAAACCCGTGCGGGAACTGCCGCTGTGGTTCGGCCGTGCGACAGCGCCGGCCCTGGCGCGCCGGGTGGGTGGTCCGGGTTCGTGTTGCGGGCGGGTGCGACCGCGCCGGCACGGGTGAGGCGCCGTGCCGGGGGCGGGTGGTCCGGGTCGCGTTACGGGCGGGTGCGGCCCGCCGCGCTGGGCCGGGTCGTTAGCGTGGCGGGGTGACCACCGACCCGCTTGCCCCGTTGCTCGCGCTCGCCGACATCGCCGCCGCCGTCGAGCAGGCCCGCGCGCGGTTCGACCAGGCGCTCGGGCACCGGGCGCTGCGCCGGCACGGCGGACAGGTCGCCGCCGAGGTCAGCCTGCGCTCCGCCGTCGCCAGCGCGGCCCTCGAAGGGGCCGGGCACGAGCGTGAGGCGGTCCGGGCCGGCACCGTCACCGACCCGGTGCTCCAGGGGGCGCTGCGGGTCGCCGGAGCGCTGCCGGGCCTGAGCGAGCTGTGGCCGAAGGCGCCCCGCCAGGCGCTCGCGAAACTGCACGTGCTCGCCGCACGGGACCTGGTGCCGGAGGCCGAACTGGGCCGCCCGGTCGCCGACCCGGTGGTCGCCACCCGACTGGACGGGCTGGCCGGCCTCGTCGCCGGCGGCACGAAGGTCTCCCCGTTGGTGCTCGCCGCTGTCGTACACGGGGAGTTGTTGAACCTGCGCCCGTTCGCCGGGCCGTCCGGCGTGGTGGCCCGGGGGGCCGCCCGGCTGGTGCTGCTCGCCAGTGGCCTCGACCCGCGTGGCCTGCTCGCCGTCGACGTCGGGCACCGCGAGCGGGAGCCCGAGTACGTCGGCGCGGCCGGTGCCTTCGCCACCGGCACCCCGGACGGGCTGCGTTCCTGGCTACGGCACTACATGGCCGCCGTCGAGGTCGCCACCGACCAGCTCACCGTCATCGGAGACGAGATCCTCGCCGCCGCCTGAGCGGTTGGACGGGTGGCGTCAGGCGGTGGTGGCGGCTCGGGTTCGGCGGTGCCGGCCGTACCAGGCGATGCCGATGGCCACACCCACCCCGACCCCCAGAGCCGCCGCGGCCACCGGGACGGCGGGCCGTTCCCGCAGCCGCCGGCCCAGCGGGATCGGATGCCGGAACTCCAGCACCGGCCACGCGTTCTCCGAGGCCAGCTTGCGCAGCTGCCGGTCCGGGTTGACCACACTCGGGTGGCCCACGCACTCCAACAACGGGCGGTCGCTGTACGAGTCGGAATAGGCGTACGAATCAGCCAGGTCGTAGTCCCGGGCGGCGGCCAACTCGGTGACCGCCTCGACCTTGCTCGGGCCCGCCGCGTAGAACTCGACCTCGCCGCTGTACCGGCCGTCCTCCACCGTCATCCGGGTCGCGATCACGTCGGTCACCCCGAGCAGCTCACCGATCGGCCGGACCATCTCCTCGCCGGACGCCGACACCAGCACCACGTCCCGCCCAGCCGCCTGGTGCTCCACGATCAGGGCGGCGGCCTCGGCGTACACGTAGGGGTTGATCAGCTCGTGCAGCGTCTCCGCGACGATCTGACGGACCTGCTCCACCTGCCAGCCCTTGCAGAGCGCAGCCAGGTAGTCCCGTGTTCGGGCCATGGTCTGCTCGTCGGTGCCGCCCAGCCGGAACATCAGCTGCGCGTACGCCGACTTGACCACGTCACGCCGGGTGATCAGCCCGTCCCGGTAGAACGGCCGACCGAACGCCAGGGCGCTCGACTTGGCGATGACGGTCTTGTCCAGATCGAAGAAAGCGGCACTTCGGCCCACGGCGCGAAAGTCTAGCCGGATGGTCTATCGTCGGCGGGTGCCCGGGGTCATGCCACCCCTCAGACCTGCGGGCTCTCCGCTCCGCGTGATCACGCTCACACTCTGCGAGGAGATTTTCGCAGTGAGTGGAGGCAGCACCACTCGACGTGACGGGCCCGCTCAGGCAGACTTGTCCGTACGACGAGCTTTCACATCCCCGAAACAGGCAGACCCTCAGCGGTTGCACCCCCCGTGACCGCTGAGTGGTTCGGCTCGACCCCCCCGGAGCCGAACCTCCGACGACCCCCGTCTCCCCCCGACGGGGGTCGTCCCTTTTCGATGTCGAAGCCGATCGTCGCCGCGTGTGCGATGACCCTCGTCGAGGACTGCACCCTCCGCCTCGACGACCCGGTGGACGATCTTCTCCCGGAGTTGGCGGGCATGACAGTGCTCGCCGATCCGCACGGCCCGCTGGACGACACCGTCCCGGCGGAACGACCGATAACGCTGCGGGACGTCCTGGACGGCACCCTCGGCACCGGCATGGTCCCCGCCGAGCCGGGCACGGTGCCGATCGCCGACGCGCTGGGCGCACTCGAATATCAGTCGCCGGACGCGTGGATCCGCCAGCTCGGTGACCTTCCGCTCGTCCACCAGCCGGGCGAGCGCTGGATGTACGACACCGCCGCCAACGTGACCGGCGTGCTCATCGCCCGGGCCACCGGCATGTCCCTCGGGGATGCGATCCGTGAGCGGCTCTGCAAGCCACTGGGGATGATCGACACCGCCTTCAACGTGGGTAGCGAGAGCATCGACCGGCTCGCCACGGCGTACGAGCAGGACAACGCCGCCACCGGCGCGCCGGTTGTCGAGGACGGTCCCGACGGGCGGTTCAGTCGACCGCGCCTGTTCGAGTCCGGTGGCGGCGGGCTCGTCTCGACCCCTCAGGACTATCTCGCCTTCGCCTCGGCGCTGCTTGGCGGCGGTGTCCACGGCGGCGAGCGGGTGCTGTCGCGGCCCGCGGTGACGCTGATGACGAGCGACCACCTGACCGCGACCCAGAAGGCCGTCTCCGGGTTCTGGCCCGGCTACTTCGACGCCATCGGCTGGGGTTTCGGAATGTCGGTCCGGACCCGCCGCACACACCTGGGGCCCTCGGTCGGCAGCTACGGATGGCCTGGCTTCTACGGCACGGCCTGGTACAACGACCCCGCCGAGGACCTGACGGCGGTCGTGTTCATGCAGCGGGCGCACGCGGGCGACCAGCGGCTGCCGATGTGGCACGACTTCTGGACCACCGTCTACCAGGCGATCGACGACTGACCACAGCGTTCGTTGCCCGGTAGCGGCACCCGCCCGAGGCCCCGCGGTAATCCCGGCGAGGCCGCTCCTTTCGGGAGCGGCCTCGCGGTTTTCCCGCAGCGCCCGTAGCTGCGGCGATGCCCGCATCCGTAGCAGATCAACTGTCTCGGCGGCGGTTTTCCACAGGCCGCCAGGTTGTCCACAGGCGACGGGATTGGGACGGCTCGTGGGGTGGATTCCGAGCAGGGTCGGCGGCATACCAGAGCCCGACCGCTGGAGGCCGCGATGCCACCCCGTACCACGGTTCCGCCGATCCGCCGGCTCCCGCTGGTCGTCACCGGCGACGACGACCTGCTCGACGATGTGCTCCGGCTCGCCGCTGTCGGCGGCACGGAGGTGGAACTCGCCCGCGACCCAGCGGCCGCCCGCACCCGGTGGCTTCCCGCGCCCCTGGTGCTGCTCGGCGCCGACCAGGCGCAGGCCTGCCTGCGCGCGCGGTTGCCGCAGCGCCCTCGGCTGGTGCTGCTCGGCCGGGCTGGTCAGCTCGACCCTGGCTGGCAGATCGCCGAGCTGATCGGGGCCGAGCACGTCGCCACGCTGCCGGCCGCGGAGCCGTGGTTGGTGGATCGGTTCGCCGAACATCATCCGGATCGTCCGGCCGGCGTCGGCGCCCGTGTGGTCGCGGTCCTCGGTGGTCGGGGAGGTGCGGGGGCGAGTGTGTTCGCCGGTGGTCTGGCGGTGACCGCCGCCCGAGCCCGGTTGCGCACCCTCCTGGTCGACGCCGACCCGCTCGGTGGTGGCCTCGACCTCGTGCTGGGCTGGGAGCAGTTGGAGGGCCTGCGCTGGCCGTCGCTCACCAGCGCAGACGGACGGGTGGACGCCCCGGCGCTGGTGCAGGCCCTGCCCAGCCGGGGTGACCTCGTGGTGCTCTCCTGGGACCGCGGCGAGATGCTGCCGCTGCCGGTGACGGCGATGGCGGCGACGGTCGACGCGGCCCGGCGTGGGCGGGATTTCGTGGTGATCGACCTGCCCCGACAGTTGGACGATGCGGCTGTGGTGGCGCTGCAAGCCGCCGACCAGGCGTTCGTCGTCGTGCCGGCCGAGTTGCGTGCCACCGCGGCGGCCACTCGGGTGGTGGCCGCGGCCGCCCCGCACTGCGCTGCACTCTCGGTGGTGGTGCGCGGGCCCGCACCCGGGCGGTTGCGGGCGTCCGAGGTGGCACGGGCGCTGGGCCTCCCCTTGGCCGGCACGTTGCGCCCCGAGCCGGAGCTCTGCCGTCGGCTGGAACGGGGCGAGGCTCCGGCCGCCGGGGGCAGGGGCCCACTGGCCGTGCTCTGCCAACGGATCGTCACCGACCTCACCGGCGCGCCGGTCACGGGTGCGGCGTGACCGCCGGGCCGGAGGACGGCACGCTCGCCGCCCGCGTACGGCAGCGGATCGCCGCCGCCGCCACCCCGGTCACCGCGGCGGCCATCGTCTCCGCGGTACGGGCCGAACCCGCCGCCGCAGTGCTCGGTGACACCGCCATGCTGCGGATCGCCGACCGGGTGCGCGACGACCTCGTCGGCGCCGGGCCATTGGCGCCGCTGCTCGCCGACCCGGAGGTCACCGACGTCCTCGTCAACGGCGTCCGGGTCTGGGTCGACCGCGGGTCGGGGCTGCACCAGGTCGCCGTCCCGGTGGGCTCGGTGGAGGACGTCCGTCGATTGTCGCAGCGGCTGATCGCCAGTGCGGGACGGCGGCTCGACGACGGCTCCCCGTACGCGGACGCGCGGCTTCCCGACGGCACCCGACTGCACGCCGTGCTGCCGCCGGTGGCGACCGAAGGTCCCTACCTCTCGCTGCGGACCTTCCGGCACCGGCCGTTCACCCTCGACGAGCTGGTGCGCCAGGGGACCGTGCCGCGACCGCTGGCACCACTGCTCGCCGCCGTTGTGGCGGCCCGGCTGGCGTACCTGGTGACCGGGGGCACCGGGTCGGGCAAGACGACCCTGCTCAACACCCTGCTGGGGATGGTGCCGGCCACCGAACGGATCGTGCTGGTGGAGGACGCCGCCGAGCTGCGTCCGGGGCATCCGCACGTGGTGGGGCTCCAGGCACGTACCGCCAATGTGGAGGGGACGGGCGTGGTCAGCCTGGCGGACCTGGTCCGGCAGGCGTTGCGGATGCGCCCGGACCGGCTGGTGGTCGGGGAGTGCCGGGGCGGCGAGGTGGTCGACCTGCTGGCCGCGCTCAACACCGGCCACGACGGGGGTGCGGGCACCCTGCACGCCAACACACCGTCGGACGTGCCGGCCCGGTTGGAGGCCCTCGGCATGTTGGGTGGGCTGCCTCGCGCCGCGCTGCACGCCCAGGTGGCCGCCGCGTTGCAGGTGCTGTTCCAGGTACGACGCAGCGACCGAGGTCGCGTCCTGGAATCGGTCTGCCTGCTGCTGCCCGAGGGACCCGAACGCATGGTGACGGTGGTGCCCGCCTGGGTGCGCGGCAGCGGGCTCGGGCTTGCCGCCCGTGCCCTCGGGGCGCTGCTGCGGGAGCGCGGTGTGGCGGTGCCACCCATCCTCAGCGAACCATGGCCCGGGTCGGCGGGTCCGGCATGACCGCCGAGACGATGCTGGTTGCGACGCTGCTCCTTGTCGCCGCCGCCCTGGTGGCGTGGCCCGTGCGGAGCATCCGGTCCCGTCGCCGTCGCGTGCTGGCACCGGAGCGGATGGCCGGCCGTGTTGATCCAGATGACGCCCTGGTGCAGTGGATCAGGGAACTAGGTCGCACGGCGGACGGGCCGGTCGACGGCACCGGAGCTGCCCCGACCAAGGGTCATCCGGTCGGCATCGCGGGCGAGTCGGGTGCCACCGTGGGTGCCAACGACAGACGGACGGCACTCGGCTGGCCCGACCGGGACGTCACCCGCAGCCCGAGTTGGCCGGGAGCGGCGGACGGGTTCACACGTCCGGAGGGGCCGACGCGCCCACCGGCCCGGCGGGATCCCCGACGCCCGACCGGCACCACCCGCCCGGGGGTGGTGGCCCCCACGATGCTCGATGCCGAACGGCAGCCGGGCGTGTCGGCGGCCACGATCACGATCGGTGTCAGCGGCGTGGACACGGCCGGTCGGAACGACGTCTCCGGCCCGGCAACCGCAGACGGGCACGGCGACCTGGACACCGGCTGTCGAGGCGGCCCATCCGACGGGTGCGCGATCGACGACTGCCGCGCCCACGGGCGCGTCGGCGCGACCGGGAGAAGGTCGGGTACGCCTCCGTCGGTGCGCATCTCGCGATCGACGACCCGCGTGCTGCCGGTGGTCGGTCTGCTCTGCGGCGGGGTGGGTGCTGTGGTCGGCGGTCCGGTGGCTGCGGTCGCGATGGCCGGGTACGGCACGCTGGCCGTGCGCGCCGCGCTGCGCTGGCGAGTGAACCGCAGCGCCGAGCGGGACAGACGACGAGGGCTGGACCAGCTCTGCGGCCTCGCGGCGGACCTACGAGCCGGCCTGCCCGTCCCACACGTGCTCGACGTCACGGCCGTCGGGAGTGACGGGGGGAGCCGCCTACGTCAGCTGACCGCGGCGGCGGTGCGCTTGGCCGACCGGACCGGTGCTCCGCTGGCGGAGCTCTTGGAGCGGATCGAGGCGGACGCTCGGGCGACCGACCGGGGTCTGGCCGCAGCGGCAGCCCAGGCGGCCGGTGCCAGGGCCACGGCCTGGCTACTGGCGGCCCTGCCGGTTGGCGGGATCGGGCTGGGGTACGGCATCGGCGTCGACCCCATGGCGGTGCTCCTGCACAGCTCGGTCGGTGGCGCCAGCGCGGTTGTCGCGGTCGCCCTTCAGGTAGGGGGCCTCCTCTGGGCGGAACGGCTGGGCGCGGCACCGGGGCGGGCCGGATGACCGCCCAAGGCCCAGCCGGGCGGCGACCGGACGTGATCCGGCTCGTGGCGGTGCTGGCTGGGCTCGCCGTTGCCATCGTCGTCGAGGGCTGGCTCGGGCTGCTCGGCGCTATCCCGGCCGCGTTCCTGCTCGACATCCTGTTGCGGCGGATCGAGTCGCCCGCCGTGCGTCGGCGGCGGCAGCAGGAGGCCGCCGACCTACCGCTCGCCGCCGACCTGCTGGCCGCGGCGATGCGGGCGGGCGCCCCGGTTGATCGCTCGGTACTGGCCGTCGCCGAGGCACTGGACGGGCCGCTCGCCGGCCGGTTGGCCCGGGTCGGCCGCACGCTGCTGCTCGGTGGTGGCCCAGCAGAGGCATGGTCCGCGCTGGACGGGGTGCCCGGCGCGGAGCGCCTGACCGCAGCGGCGTTGCGGTCGGCGAACAGTGGTGCCGCCCTGGCCGGCGCGCTGACCCGGCTCGCCGACGACCTGCGCGCCGACCGGGCCACCGCTGCCGAGGCATCGGCCCGCCGGGCGGGTGTGCTCATCGTCCTGCCGCTGGGGCTCTGCTTCCTGCCGGCCTTCATTCTCGCCGGACTCGTGCCGGTGATCGTCGCCGTTCTCGGCGACGTGCTCTGACCCATCGAGAAGGGAAACAGTCATGCGCAAACTCATCGCCCGCCTGCGCGGCGATGCCGGGATGAACACGGCCGAGTACGCCGTGGGCACCCTCGCCGCGGTCGCCTTCGCCGGGATCCTGTTGAAGGTGCTGACCTCCGGCAACGTCCAGTCGGCACTGACCGCAGTCATCGACCGGGCACTGAAGTGATCGAGCGCCGGCAGGCCGGCCGCGATCCAGGTTCGAGTGTTCCCGGGCTGGTGGCACGCGACGGGCGGAGACTTCGCGTCCTCCCGCGGACCGTTGGCGGGGACCGGGGGTCCTTCACCGCCGAACTGGCGGCCGGCCTGCCGGCGCTGCTTCTGCTCCTGCTGGCCGGCCTGACCGCTGTCAACGCCGTCAGCGCACAGGCGGGTTGCCTGCACGCGGCCCGGGAGGCTGCGCTCGCCGCCGCCCGGGGCGCGGACGGCGGCGCGGAGGGTGTCAGCGCGGCGCCGCCGGGTGCGGCGGTTTCCGTGTCCGTCGACGGCGACCGGGTGCGGGCGACGGTACGGGCACCCGTCCGGACGTTGGGTGGCCGGCTACCTCGGATCACCGTGGTCGCCACCGCAGTCGCCGCCGTCGAACCGGGCGCGCACGAGGGGAGTTGGTAGTGCGAAGAGATCCGTCACCCCGCGCCGGTCACCCACCGGCTTCCGGGGAGCACATTGATGGCCGGCTGGACCGGCAGCGAGGTGGCGCTACGGTTCTCCTGCTGGCGACGGGGCTCGTCTTCGTGGTGTTCGGGACGTTCGGCGCCGCCGTCGTCGCCGCCGGAATGGCGAGCCAGCGGGCGGCGGTAGCAGCCGACCTCGGCGCGCTGGCCGGGGCCGCGCGGGCGCTCGACGGCGAGGCTGCGGCCTGCGCGTCCGCATCCGACCTCGCCGTTCGCAACGATGGCCGGCTGGTCGGCTGTCACCTCGACGGGATGGACGTGCTGGTGACGGTCGAGGTGGCGTTCACGCCACTACCCGGCCTGACCCGGGTGGCTACGGCGAGCGCCCGCGCCGGCCCGGTACGTGGTTGAGCCGCGTGGCTCAGCCACACGGGGGCGTCTCTGCTCACCATCGCCGCAGTGCCAGACGTAGCGCGAGGAGGGTATGGCCTGTGGCTTGCCGGATCGCCGCCCGGACTCCGCCTCGGCTCGACGGCTCTCATGGAACAGCCCTAAGGCCACTCGGGGATTGGTGGGCGCTGCGGAGCTGAATCGGTTACGACGCCACCAGGCGTGATGCGTTTACGACATCAGCTCCAAAGGGGGAGCGGACCACATCCGGGGGCAGGGTGCCGGGTCACCAACGGCCTGCCGCCCGGCGGCGCGGTGCAACGGCCTACCGCCTGGCAGTGCCGTTCAACGGTCCATCGCCCGGGAGCCAGGGTGCCTGCGGCCCGCCGGCCGGGACTGGTTGAGGTCCAGGTCCCGGCCGGCAGCCGAGGATTGAGTGGCCGCTACGGCGATCGTGGAGGGTCGCCGCGCTGCCGTGGCCCGGGCCGGGTGTGTCAGCGGGCCTGGAGCGCGTCGAGGGCGACGGCCATCGCGATGACCAGGCGACGGTCGATCTGTGGGTTCTGCACCTCGACGACGTACTTGTCGCGCAGGCCCCACTTCTTGACCACCGTGAAGACCGGCTGACCGCCCGCGGTGAAGTCGAAGTGGTACGGCAGCCAGGACAGCGAGTCGACGAATCGACGCAGCAGTGCCACCGGCATGCTCCGCTCCTGGCCCGTCACCTGCGGCAGACCGGCCTGCTCGACGTGCCAGGTGGAGCGCAGCAGCGACTGGGCGAAGTCCTTGCGGAACAGCCCGATCGGGTTGCCGGCCGCGTCGGTGACGTCGTACGTGGCACCGAGGTCGATGCGCTGGCGGGCCTTGAAGCCGAGCAGAGGTTGCTGCTTGGAATCATCCGTGTAGATGGTCACCTGCTCCTTGAAGGCGAGCCGCTTCTGCTGCGCGAACGCCAGCAGCTCACCCTCGGTGCCGTCGGGGGCGACCGCCCGGACCTCGTACTGGTTGACCATCATGCGCAGTCGCTGGCGGATGTGGAACTGGTGCTGGCCCTGCACGTTGTCGAGCTGCATGGGTACTCCTCCGGGGGTTGGTGCGCCGGAGTCTCGCACAGCCCGACAACCGTCGCGTCCCCTGCCGCCCATGATCAGCTGCTGCTGGGTAGCCGTCGAGGTCGCCGGACGGCTACCCAGCACGGAGTGGTCACTGGTGCCCGGGCAGGACCACTCCGGAGGACGTCAGCGACTGTCGACGGAGTTCGCGGCCCGCAGCGCCGCGGTGTTCAGCACCTGGTGGATGCCGCGCAGCCGCTCGTTGATCTGTTCCAGCCGTTCCGCCTGGGCCAGGGCGGCGAGTGCCGACCCCAGCGCGATCTGCTGGTCGAGGGTGAGATTGTCCTGGTCGATGGTGTAGAGCAGGTCGACGGTTTCGGCGATGGTGTCGGCCACGGCTTCTCCTCGGGCACGGGGGCGGTCGGCAACATGGGCATCGATGGAAGCGCTCCCACACCATTGTGCCCCGTGCCATGCCGATTCATGCAAGCCGCTCAGTCCGGCAGGTTCGCCAACACCACGTCGAGCACCCGGATGGCGTCCGGCTTGGAGAGGGGATTGTTGCCGTTGCCGCATTTCGGTGACTGCACGCAGGACGGGCAACCGGCCTCGCAGCCGCACTCCGCGATCGCGTCCCGGGTGGCCCGCAGCCACGCCGCCGCCGTCCCGTACGCCCGCTCGGCGAACCCGGCGCCACCCGGATGCCCGTCGTAGACGAAGACGGTCGGCGCCTCGGTGTCGGGGTGCAGGGCGGTGGAGAGCCCGCCGATGTCCCACCGGTCGCACGTGGCCATCAGCGGCAGCAGGCCGATCGCGGCGTGTTCGGCGGCGTGCAGCGCACCCGGCACGTCGGCCGGCTGGACCCCGGCCAGGGCCAACGACTGCGGTGACAGGGTGAACCAGACCGCCACCGTGCGAAGCTCCCGGGTGGGCAGGTCGAGCGGCCGGGTGTCGATCACCTCGCCGGTGGCGATCCGCCGCCGCTGGTACGACACCACCTGACTGGTCACATCCACCTCACCGAGGAACATGCCCACCGGGCCGGCGTCCACGTAGGAGCGCACCGACACCACCGACAGGTCGGTGACGTCGCGGGCGTGGGTGGACCAGTCCGGTTCCTCGGCGCGTACCAGCGCGCAACCGTCGGCAAGGTCCAGCTGGTCGACCACGTACGAGACGCCCTGGTGCAGGTAGACCGCGCCGGAATGCAGCAGGAAGTGCGACGAGCCGCCGTCGACAGTGCCGAGCAGCCGGCCGGTCGACGACTCCACCACCGCGACCGGGGCGCCGCCCTCGCCGCGCAGGTCCACCTCTGGCCGCTCGCGATGCCGCCAGTACCAACCGGTGGGCCGCTGCCGCAGCGCCCCCGCCGCGACCAGCTCGTCGACCGCCTCCTTCGCCCCCTCGCCGAAGAGCGCCAGGTCGGCCGGTGTGAGCGGCGCCTCCACCGCGGCGCAGGCCAGCTGCGGTGCCAGCACGTACGGGTTGGCCGGGTCGAGCACCGTCGCCTCCACCGGCGCGCCGAAGATCGCCTCCGGGTGGTGCGCCAGGTAGGTGTCCAGGGGGTCGTCCCGGGCCACCAGCACCGCGAGGGCCTCCTGCCCGGAACGCCCGGCACGGCCCGCCTGCTGCCACAGCGACGCCCGGGTGCCCGGGTAGCCGCAGATCAGCACCGCGTCGAGCCCGACCAGGTCCACGCCCAGCTCCAGCGCGTTGGTGGAAGCCAGGCCGAGCAGGTCGCCGTGCAGCAGCGCCCGTTCCAGCTCGCGCCGCTCCTCCCGCAGGTAGCCGCCCCGGTAGGCGGCCACCCGGTCGCCGAGCCCCGGAACCGCGTCGTCCAGCGCTCGACGCGCGTTGGTGGCCACCACCTCGGCGCCCTTGCGGGAGCGGACGAAGGCGAGGGTGCGTACCCCCTCGGCGACCGTGTCGGCGAGCAGGTCCGCGGTCTCGCGCAGCGCCGACCGGCGGACCTGGTGGAGCTCGTCGTGTTCGCCCGTCGCCTGCGGCGGCACCGGGGTCGAGGCCGACGAGTCGGGTGGCAGCAGCGGCGGTTCCCAGAGCGCGAAGGTGACCCCGCCGCGGGGGGAGGCGTCCTCGGTGACCGCCGTCACCGACAGCCCGGTCAGCCGCCCGGCCGCGGTGGCCGGGTCACCGGACGTCGCCGAGGCGAGCACGAACACCGGGGTGGCCCCGAACCGGGCGCACTGCCGGCGCAGCCGACGCAGCACGTGCGCGACGTGCGAGCCGAACACGCCCCGGTACGTGTGGCACTCGTCGATCACCACGTACGCGAGTCGGCGCAGGAAGCCGGACCACTGGGCGTGCCCGGGCAGGATGCCGTGGTGCAGCATGTCCGGGTTGGTCAGCACGAACCGGGAGTGCCGCCGGATCCACTCCCGCTCGGTGCGCGGAGTGTCCCCGTCGTAGCAGGCGGGGCGTACCCCTTCCAGCTCCAGCGCGGAGACGGCGCGCAACTGGTCCGCAGCGAGGGCCTTGGTCGGTGCCAGGTAGAGCACCGTGGCCCGGGGGTCGGCGAGCAGGGTGGCCAGGGCGGGCAGTTGGTACGCCAGCGACTTGCCGGACGCGGTGCCGGTGGCGACGACCACGTGTTGGCCCTCGTACGCCAGGTTGGCGGCCTCGGCCTGGTGCTGCCACGGCGCGACCACGCCGCGTCGGGTGAACGCCGCGCGCAACTCCGCCGGTGCCCACGACGGCCACGGCGCGGGCACCCCGGCGCGGGCCGGGACCCGCTCGACGTGGGTGACCGGGTCGGCGGCGCCTCGGGCGCGTAGCCGGCGCAGCAGGTCGGCGGGCGCTGGCCCGGTGCCGGGACCAGCGGATACGGTGGCCGCGGACGACGACTCCAGGTCGTGGCGCGGCGTGCCGCGCGCGGAGCTGAAGTCGTTGGAGGTCACGCCCTGCACTCTCGCACTGGTGTTCGGAGATGAAAAGTCGGACACCGGGGTAAGGGGAAGCCTCCGCTGGCGTCCGCAGGCCGCCCAGGCGGTAGTGGTTAGATGCCCACGAGAGTTTACGGCTCTGGCGAGGAGGACCGATGGAGCTGTCACTGGCGACCCGCACCGTGGGCGAGCACACGGTGCTCGAGGTCGGTGGTGAGGTGGACGTCTACACCGCGCCCCGGCTCCGTGAGCGACTCCTCGAACTGATCGACGGTGGCGCCCGTCACGTGGTGGTGGACCTCGGTCGGGTGGACTTCCTCGACTCCACCGGGCTGGGCGTGCTGGTCGGCGCGCTCAAGCGGCTCCGCTCGGCCAGCGGTTCGTTCGCGCTGGTCTGCGACAAGGAGCCGCTGCTCAAGATCTTCCGGATCACCGCGCTGGACCAGGTGTTTCCGCTGCACCCGACGGTCGACGCGGCGGTCAGCGCCGACTCGGCGGGCGCCGACGCGTGATGGCGACAGTCAAGCTCTCCTTCTCGCCCGCTCCGGTGCACGTGCGCACTGCCCGCCTGGTCGGCGTCGCCGTCGCCCGGCGGGCCGGGGTGCGGGAGGACCTGCTGGACGAGGTGCGCCTGGCCATCGGTGAGGCGTGCACCCGCGCGGTGGCCCTGCATCGGCAGTACGGCCTGGCCGACCCGGTGCTGGTCGAGATGTCCGACGGTGGCTCGTACGCCGTGCGGGTGGTGGACCGGGCGCCGATCGAGGCGGGTATCGGTCTGACCGCGCTGCCGCCGGACGAGCTGGCCAACGAGTCGCTGACCGATGAGGCGCTCACCACCGGCGTCGGCTTCGCGCTGCTGGCCGGTTTCGTCGAGGACCTCCAGGTGCGCCCGGTCGACGAGGGCATCGGCACCGAGGTGCGGATGGTGTGGCCGGTCGGCCGCTGACCACTTCCGCTGCGTAGGCCGCGTCCCCTGCTGGGGATGCGGCCTTCTTTGCATGGATCGGGCCCTATATCAGATTTCGTTTCATAACACAGCGACGAAGATCATCGCGACACGGTGCCACCTGGGTGTGACCTCCAACACTGTGGAGGGCTACAGTACCCGGGTTGTCAGCAAGTGACCTATCCCGCAGCCAGCGGGTATGGGTGTTCATCGCTGGTCCGCTGGTGGGTTGGCGCGCGCTTGCGAGTCCGCATCCAGGCGTCGGTCAGTGCGTCTCCACTCACCGGCGCGATTGTTCGGTAACAGGAGGACACAGATGTCCGAGACCTTGGCCGCCGACGGCGGCGGGCTTTCCCTTACCGGAAGCAATGTCACCTACGTCGTCATCGCCGCGGTTGTCGCGCTGGTGGCACTTGGTTTCGCTGCCGCCCTGACGAAAACGGTGCTGGCCGCTGGTAAGGGCACCGAGAAAATGCAGGAGATCTCGGGGGCCGTCCAGGAGGGCGCCTCGGCCTACCTGCTCCGACAGTTCCGCACCCTGGCGATCTTCGTGGTCATCGCCGTCGTGCTGCTCTTCCTGCTTCCGGTGCACGACACCGACGGCAGCGAGCTCGCGGTGAAGCTCGGCCGGTCACTCTTCTTCGTGGTGGGCGCCCTGTTCAGCGCGTTCATCGGCGGTGCCGGCATGTGGCTGGCCACCAGAGCCAACCTGCGGGTGGCCGCCGCCGCGAGGGAGCGGGCCGGCGGCCGCGAGGCAGCCATGAAGATCGCGTTCCGGACCGGCGGTGTCGTCGGCTTCTTCACCGTCGGCCTCGGCCTCTTCGGTGCCGCGCTCGTCGTTCTGCTCTACCGGGGTGACGCGCCGACAGTGCTGGAGGGCTTCGGCTTCGGCGCCGCCCTGCTCGCGATGTTCATGCGGGTCGGTGGCGGCATCTTCACCAAGGCCGCCGACGTCGGCGCCGACCTGGTCGGCAAGGTCGAGCAGGGCATCCCCGAGGACGACCCGCGCAACGCCGCCACCATCGCCGACAACGTGGGCGACAACGTCGGTGACTGCGCCGGCATGGCTGCCGACCTGTTCGAGTCGTACGCGGTCACGCTGGTCGCCGCGCTGATCCTCGGCCGCGCCGCGTTCGGCGAGGAGGGCCTGGTCTTCCCGCTGATCATCTCCACCATCGGCGTGCTGATCGCGATCGTCGGCGTCTTCATCACCCGGCTGCGTGCGACCGACCGCAACGCCCTGACCGCTATCAACCGGGCCTTCTACCTGTCGGCTGTGCTCTCCGCGGTGCTGGTGGCTGTCGCCGCCTTCGCGTACCTCCCGGCGACGTTCGGCGAGTTCGACAGCGGGCTCACCGACGCGCCTGGCAACCCCCGGCTGGTCGCCATCGGCGCGGTCGTGATCGGCATCGTGCTGGCCGCCGCGATCCAGGCGCTGACCGGCTACTTCACCGAGACCAACCGGCGACCGGTGCAGGACATCGGCAAGAGCTCGCAGACCGGTGCCGCAACCGTCATCCTGGCGGGCATCAGCATCGGTCTGGAGTCGGCGGTCTACTCGGCGCTCCTGATCGGCGCCGGCGTCTTCGGGGCGTTCCTCCTCGGCGGCAGCTCCATCACGCTGTCGCTGTTCGCGGTGGCGCTGGCCGGCACCGGCCTGCTCACCACTGTCGGCGTGATCGTCGCGATGGACACCTTCGGGCCGATCTCCGACAACGCCCAGGGCATCGCCGAGATGTCCGGTGACCTCGACGAGCACGGCGCTCGCACGCTCACCGAGCTGGACGCCGTCGGCAACACCACCAAGGCGATCACCAAGGGCATCGCGATCGCCACGGCGGTCCTCGCGGCGACCGCGCTGTTCGGCTCCTACACCGACTCGCTCCGCAGCGCGTACGCGGACGCCGGCGTGGGTGACGTCGGTACGGAGATCCTCAACTCGCTGAACGTGGCGAACCCGCGCAACCTGGTCGGCCTGATCATCGGTGCGGCGGTGGTCTTCCTCTTCTCCGGGCTGGCCATCAACGCGGTGTCCCGCTCGGCCGGTGCCGTGGTGATGGAGGTCCGCCGGCAGTTCCGTGAGCTGCCCGGCATCATGGACGGCACCCAGCGCCCGGAGTACGGCAAGGTCGTCGACATCTGCACCCGGGACGCGCAGCGCGAGCTGATGACCCCCGGCCTGCTCGCCATCCTGGCGCCGATCGCTGTCGGCTTCGGCCTCGGGCCCGGCGCGCTCGCGGCGTACCTGGCCGGCGCGATCGGTGCCGGCACCCTGATGGCGGTGTTCCTGTCCAACTCCGGTGGGGCCTGGGACAACGCCAAGAAGCTGGTCGAGGACGGCGCGTACGGGGGCAAGGGCTCCGAGGCGCACTCCGCCACGGTCATCGGCGACACCGTCGGCGACCCGTTCAAGGACACCGCCGGCCCGGCGATCAACCCGCTGATCAAGGTGATGAACCTGGTCTCGCTGCTGATCGCGCCCGCCGTGGTGGCCTGGAGCGTCGGCGACGACCGCAACGTCGGCCTGCGGGTCGGCATCGCGCTGGTCGCGACGCTGATCATCGTGGCGTCGGTGGTGTTCAGCAAGCGTAAGGGCATCGCGATGTCCGACTCGGACGCCGACGGCAACACCGGCGCGGGCAGCACCGACCACCGCCCGGAGACGGTCAACGCCTGATCCAGGAACGGCCCGGGGTCCCCGGTCGACGTGGCTTGTCGACCGGGGACCCCGGCCGTCCGGCCCGATGCCACACCTGGCCAAAGGCCGTACGCTGCAACGCATGCGTACGTGCCGGGCGTCTGCCGCCGGAAAGCTCACGGTGGTCCTGGCCACGATCGTCGTTCTGGCCGGCTGCGGCGGCGGCCCCAGCCCACGGGCCTGGGCGGCCTCGGTCTGTGGCGCCCTCACCCCGTGGCGCTCCGAGATCAACAAGCTGACCAGCAGCACCGACGAGCAGATGACCGCGCAGACCACGCCGGCGCAGGCCAAGGAGAACCTGGTGCGGCTCTTCGACGGGGCGGAGCAGGCCAGCGAGGCCGCGCGCCGCAAGGTGGAGAAGGCGGGCATCCCGGAGGCGGAGAACGGCGAGGCCATCTCCGCGGGTTTCCGCAGCTCCCTGGGGAAGATGCGGGACGCGTACGGCCGTGCCCGGGACACCATCGACGGCCTGGGCACCGGCGAGCCGACGGCCTTCTACGACGGCGTGCGGGCCGCCGTGGAGACCCTCAACAAGGAGTACGACGCCGGCGCGCTGGACACCAGCAAGCTCAACTCCGAGGAGTTGAAACAGGCATTCGACGAGGTGCCGGAGTGTCGCTGAGCGGGCTCGGTGACACCGGGAAGGCACAGCCGCCCCCGGCGCTGTTTCCCGCACCCGAGTCCGACACGCCCACTCCCGGGCGACGCCGTGGCGGCGCGCCGCAGGACCGCTCGTCGCCGGACGGCCCGGTTCGGAACGGCCCGCCCCACACGGACGACGCGGGCCGGCAACTTGTCTTCTTCGGCGCGGATGCGGCCGAACCGACCGTCGCCGACCTGGCCGGGCTGCTCGCCGGGCCGGCCGAGGTGGTCCGGATGGGCGGCACAGCCCGGCTCTCGGTGCAGGTGGACGCCGCCTGGCGGGTGCACGTGCTCGTCGCGGAGCTGGCGTCGCGTGGGCTGGCGGCGAGCTGGGAGCCGACCGAGGGCGGGCGACACGCTGTTCGTACGTCGTACACCCGGATCTTGAAGCCGCTGGCGGCGGCCTGGCTGCACGGCACGACGAAGCGTCCGCCGGCCGCGTTCCACCTGACCGGTCGGCGGTTGCGGCTGTGGCTCGCCGCCGCCGGGACGCCGGAGCCTCCGGACTGCTTCCTGTTGCGCCTGGGCGTCGACGACCAGGAGTGTTGGGAGCCGATCGGCGTGGCGCTCGCCTCGGCGGGGCTGGCCGGGGCGCTGCTCGGCCCGGGTGAGGGCGGGCCGGCGTACCGGATCACCGGCCGCCGCCGGTTGGCGCGGCTCGCCGAGCTGGTCGGCGGGCCGCCGCCCGCGACACCACCCGAAGCCTGGCCAACCTGACCCACCCCTCATCGCGTCGATCATGGAGTTGTGCTGGGGGACGTATTGCCCGTCCGGAGCTAAAACGCCCACCATAAGTGCATGATCGACCCGGTTGGGTGGCGGCTTGAGACGGTGCGGCCGGGTGTCTGGTGCCGGACAGACGGCGGGTCGATCCAGGCGGAAAACGGGCGGGTCGTGGGCCCGCCATCGTCACAGTGACCCGCTTCGAGCCCTACCCACGGTGTACGGTGGCGCCGTCCGGCAGTGCCGAGCGCGGCGGAGTGGCGTCGACAGCCGCGTCGAAGCGGTTTGCGGCCCGCGAAACCCGAAACGCGGGCGGCGCGTTACGTTGGACATCCGGACCGCCGGTGCGACGGCGGGGTCGAAAGCGGTCGCTGTCCGGGCGCCGGCGGGCCACGAGCAGGAGTGAGGTCGGGGAGAGACGTGCCGAGCAACGCTGGAACCACCCGTCTGGTCATCGTCGAGTCACCGGCGAAGGCCAAGACGATCTCGGGCTACCTCGGCCCGGGGTACGTCGTGGAGGCCAGCTTCGGTCATGTCCGCGACCTGCCCCGCAACGCCGCCGACGTGCCGGCCAAGCACAAGAAGGAGCCCTGGGCCCGGCTCGGGGTGGACGTCGACAACGGCTTCCAGGCGCTCTACGTCGTCTCCGCCGACCGTAAGCAGCAGATCAGCAAGCTGGTGAAGCTGGCCAAGGAAGTCGACGAGATCTTCCTGGCGACGGATGAGGACCGTGAGGGCGAGGCCATCGCCTGGCACCTGGTCGAGACGCTCAAGCCCAAGGTCCCGGTCAAGCGGATGGTCTTCCACGAGATCACCAAGCCGGCGATCCAGGCGGCGGTGGCCAACCCCCGGGAGATCGACCGCGATCTGGTCGACGCCCAGGAGGCGCGCCGGATTCTCGACCGCCTGTACGGCTACGAGGTCTCCCCGGTGCTGTGGAAGAAGGTCATGCCGCGGCTCTCGGCGGGCCGGGTGCAGTCCGTGGCGACCCGCATCGTGGTCGAGCGGGAGCGGCAGCGGATGGCCTTCCGCACCGCCGAATACTGGGACATCCTGGCCAGCCTCGCGGTGGCCGACGCCGGTGAGGGCCCGCGTGCGTTCAACGCCACCCTGATCGCTCTCAACGGCGACCGGATCGCCACCGGTAAGGACTTCGAGCCGACCACCGGTCGCGTCCGGGCCGGCGCTGGCGTCGTGCACCTCGACGAGAGTGGCGCCCGGGGTCTCGCGGCCCGACTGGAGGGGCGGCCGTTCACCGTCACCCGGGTGGAGGAGAAGCCCTACCGCCGTCGCCCGTACGCGCCGTTCATCACCTCTACCCTCCAGCAGGAGGCGGCCCGCAAGCTGCGCCTGTCCTCGCAGCAGACGATGCGCACCGCGCAGCGCCTGTACGAGAACGGCTACATCACCTATATGCGTACCGACTCGGTCAACCTGTCGGAGACCGCCATCTCGGCGGCCCGCCGACAGATCGTCGAGCTCTACGGCGAGCGCAGCGTTCCGCCGGAGCCGCGCCGCTACACCGGCAAGGTGAAGAACGCGCAGGAGGCGCACGAGGCGATCCGCCCGGCGGGGGACAACTTCCGTACCCCGGGTGAGGTGGCCAAGGAGCTGTCCGCCGAGGAGTTCAAGCTCTACGAGCTGATCTGGCGGCGCACCATCGCCTCGCAGATGACCGACGCGGTCGGCTCCAGCGTGTCGGTGCGCATCCGGGCGGTCTCCACCTCCCAGGAGGAAGCCGACTTCGGCGCGACCGGCAAGACCATCACCGACCCGGGCTTCCTGCGCGCCTACGTCGAGTCGAGCGACGACGAGAACGCCGAGGCCGAGGACGCCGAGCGCCGGCTGCCAACCCTGGTCAAGGACCAGCGGCTGACCGCCGACGAGCTGGCCGCGCAGGGCCACCACACCCAGCCGCCGTCGCGCTACACCGAAGCGTCGCTGGTCAAGGCCCTGGAAGAGCTGGGCATCGGCCGCCCGTCCACCTACGCGTCGATCATGCAGACGATCCAGGACCGGGGGTACGTCACCAAGCGCGGCCAGGCGATGATCCCGACCTTCCTGGCCTTCGCGGTGATCGGGCTGATGGAGCGGCACTACCCCCGCCTGATCGACTACGACTTCACCGCCACCATGGAGAACGAGCTGGACGAGATCGCCGGCGGTGACCACGCGGCGGTCGACTTCCTCACGGCGTTCTACTTCGGCAGCTCCAACGGTGCCGGCGACCAGGACATCGCTCGTTCCGGCGGGCTCAAGAAGCTGGTCACCGAGAACCTCAACGACATCGACGCCCGCAGCGTCAACTCCATCCCGCTCTTCACCGACGACGACGGCCGCGAGGTCGTCGTGCGGGTCGGCCGCTACGGGCCGTACCTGCAACGGGAGCTGCCCGGCGGCGAGCAGCCGGCACGGGCCGCGGCTTCCGGTGAGGGCGAGGAGGGCGGCACCCAGGGTGACCGGGCGCCGATCCCCGAGGGCCTGGCGCCGGACGAGCTGACCCCGGAGAAGGTGCACGAGCTGTTCCTGGGCGGCAGCGGCGAGCGCAAGCTCGGCGACGACCCCGGCACCGGCGAGCCGATCGTGCTCAAGTCCGGCCGGTTCGGCCCGTACGTGTCCAGCGGCGAGCGGAAGTCGTCGTTGCTGCGCACGCAGACCCCGGACTCGCTGACCCTGGAGGAGGCGCTCAAGCTGCTCAGCCTTCCCCGGCTGATCGGTGTGGCGCCGGACGGCGTCGAGATCTTCGCGAACAACGGTCGCTACGGCCCGTACGTCAAGCGGGGCGAGGAGTTCCGTTCGCTGGAGTCCGAGGACCAGATGTTCACCGTCGGTCTGGACGAGGCGCTGGCTCTGCTGGCCGCTCCGAAGGCCCGTGGACGGCGAGCCGCGGCACCGCCGCTGCGCGAGATGGGCGTGGACCCGGCGACCGAAAAGCCGATGGTGATCAAGGACGGCCGTTTCGGTCCGTACGTGACCGACGGGGAGTTCAACGCGTCGCTGCGGCGTGGGCAGACGCCGGAGGCGCTGACCATCGAGGAAGCGTCCGAGATGCTGGCCGAGAAGCGGGCCAAGGGTCCGGCGCCGCGGAAGAAGGCGGCGGCGAAGAAGGCGCCCGCGAAGAAGGCGACGGCCACCAAGAGGACGGCTGCCGCCAGCAAGTCCACGGCCGCGAAGAAGACCACCACTGCCAAGGCGACGGCGGCGAAGAAGGCTCCGGCGAAGAAGGCCGCCCCGCGCAAGGCCGCCTCCAACACGGAGTAGCCCCGCCGCGCCGTCTGATCCTTCGGGTGGCGCCGTTCGTTCCGACGCTCCAGATCTTGGACAGTTTCCGTTCAGACAAGACGGAAACTGTCCAAGATTTATTTGTGGTGTTTCGGGTCACGCGAGCGGCCGGGCCTTCGCGGTCTTGCCGGTACCGTCGTACCGTATTGTCATGCCGACACGGAAGAGGCGCGCGGGCGGAGAGAAGCGGGATGCCGTTCTCGACGCCGTTGCCGGCGTCCTGGCCACCCGCGGTTACGAGAACACCCGCTTCGCGGACGTGTCGGCTGCCGGTGGGGTGGCGATCAGCACCCTCCAGACCTACTTCGGCTCCCGCGAAGACATGATCATCGAGGCGATGCAGGTGTTCACCGACCGGGAGGTGGAGGCCCTACGAGCCGTCTCCACCGCCGAGGACGATCCGTGGCGACGACTTGTCGCGTTGGTCGACCGGAGCCTGCACAACTCGGAGCAGACCCGGCAGGTTCTGGTCGAGTTCGGGCGTTCCGCGATGCGCGACGACGAGCTGCGCGACTACAGCGCCACCGTGCAGGAGCGGTACCGGGCACCCTTCCTGGCCGCCGTCCGGGAAGGCGCTGCCCGGGGTGTGTTCACGCTGGCCCACGACGCCGAGGGGGTGACGGACCTCCTGCTCTCGGCGCTGGCCGGTCTGATCATCTCTCGCGTCCAGCACCACCCCACGCCGGCACCGGCGGACTTCCGCGATGTCCTCCTGACCCAGCTCAGGCTGATGCTGGGCGTCGACGGCTCCCAACCCGAACGGATCGAGGCACGATGACCACCGTCGAAATCACCCGTTTCCGCGTCCCCGCCGAGCACGCGGACGCCCTGCTGGCCGCGCGGCCGGCGATGCTGCGTGACTTCCAGGCCGACCGTGACGGCTTCCTCGGTGCGCGACTGATCCGGCTGGCGGCCGACGAGTGGCTGGACATCGTCTTCTGGGCCTCGTCCGAGGACTACGCCGAATCCCGCCGCCGGGGCGCCAACCTGCCCGGCATCCAGACCTTCTTCTCGCTGATCGAATCAGTGATCAGCATGGAGGAGGGCACCACCACCGACCTGGACCAGCCATGATCTGGACCGCCGGGCTCCGTACCGGGTTGCTCAGCCCGTACGGGCAGCTCCAGTTCAGCGAACCCCGTGGCTTCGCCGACCAGACCGTCCGTCAGGTGCTGCACCTGGCCGGCGGCGGGGAGGCCTTCCGGGTACGGCTGACGAACCGCTACGGCCGCACCCCGTTGACCATCGGGGCTGCCACTGTCGCCGTTGGCGGCCAGTGGGTCGCTCTCACCGTCGACGGCGCGGAGCGTCACGTCATCCCGGCGGGTGAGGAGGCGGTCACCGACCCGGTGGGCATCCCCGTCGCGGCCGGCACGGATCTGGTGCTGAGCCTCTACCTTCCGGAGCGGACCGGTCTGGCCACCCATTCGCACAAGCCGGCCGAGGTCGCCCGGATAGTCGACGGGAATCACGTCACCTCTCCCGATCTGGTGGGGGCCGAGCAGGTCGAGGCCAGGTACCACCTCGCGGGCGTCGACGTGCTCGCCCCCCGGGACACCGCTGTCGCCGTTGCCTTCGGCGACTCCTGGTTCGAAGGCGTCGGCACCACGACGAGCGCGAATCGTCGCTCGGTCGACGTCCTCAACCGGCGTCTGAAGCGTGGGTGGGTGGTCAACCAGGGCATCGCCGGCAACCGTCTCCTGCGCGACGGCGTCGGTGAACACGCGCTGGCGCGTTTCGACACTGACGTCCTCTCCATCCCCGCCCTGACCCACGTCCTGGTCCACTTCGGAATCAACGACCTCGGTCTCCCGGTCATGCTGGGCGAGCCGGCCGTCACCGCCGACGCTCTCGTCGAGGGCTTCCGGGCGCTGGCCGACCGCGCCCACGGCGCCGGTCTGCGGATCGTCGTCGCCACCATCGGCCCCTTCGCGGGCGCCGGCCCGGAGATCAGCACGCCGGCGGGCCTCGCCACCCGACGCGAGGTGAACGACTGGATCCGTACGACGGACGCCTTCGACGCCGTCTTCGATGTGGCGAGCGCCGTCGCGGATCCGCGCGCCCCCGACCACATCCACCCGGCCCTGGACAGCGGCGACGGCATGCACCTGAACGACAGGGGCGCGGAGGCGATGGCCGACGCGGTGAACCTGGACGACCTGGTGCTCTAGCGCTGGTCACCGCGACGGCGCGTACCGACGTGAGTGGGTCAGACCCCGAGGACGTGCAACAGGTGGGGGTTGGTGAAGACGCGGTGGGGGTCGAGCCGGTCGCGGACGGCCTGGAAGTCCGCGAAGCGGGGGTACGCGGTGGCCAGCGAGGCGGCGTCGCGGTAGTGCAGCTTGCCCCAGTGCGGGCGACCGCCCAGCCCGGCGGCCACCTGCTCGAAGGCCCGGAAGTACGGCTCGTACGGCATGCCGACGTACTGGTGCACGGCGATGTAGGCGTTGTCCCGGCCGTAGCCGTGCGACAGCCAGATGTCGTCGGCGGCGGTGAATCGCACCTCCACCGGAAAGAGAACCTTGAACGGCAGGCCGTCCACGATCCGCTGGAGCGCGGCGAGCGCCTCGGGCAACGCCTCCCGGGGCAGGCCGTACTCCATCTCCACGAAGCGGACCCGGCGCGGCGTGCAGAAGACCCGGTCGGAGCGTCCGGTGTACTGCCGTTCGGTGAGGGCGCGGGCGGACACCGCGCTGATCCCCGGGGCCAGCGCGGGCATGGCCCGGCCGAGTCGGCAGGCGCCGGCGAAGACCCGGTTGGACAGGAAGTCGTCGTCCACCCAGCCGCGCCAGCGGGACAGCGGCCGGTCGTCGGCGGGTACCCGGTCGTTGGCCTTGACCTGGACTCGGGACGTGTACGGGAACCAGTAGAACTCGACATGGTCGTGCCGGCCGATCAGCTCGGGCAGTTCGCCGAGCACGTCGGCCAGTTCGGCCGGTCGTTCGTGGGCGCGCAGGATGAAGGCGTCCACGCAACGCAGAGTTACCTCGACCAGGACGCCGAGCGCGCCGAGCGACACCCGGGCGGCGGCGAGGACGTCGGGATGCTCGTCGGCGGAGCAGCGCAGCACCTCGCCGGTGCCGGTGACCAGGGTGACCGCCTCGACGAAGGTGGAGAGGCACCCGTAGCCGGCTCCGGTGCCGTGGGTGCCGGTGGAGATCGCCCCGGCGACGGTCTGCGCGTCGATGTCGCCGAGGTTGGGCAGCGCGAGGCCGTGCCGGGCGAGCAGGCCGTTGAGCGCGTGCAGGGTCATTCCCGCCGGTACGGTGACCAGTCGATGGGCGACGTCCACACTGACGGTGGTGTCCAGGTCGGACAGGTCCATCCGGCGGTCGTCGGCGAGCGCGACGGCGGTGAACGAGTGGCCGCTGCCCGTCACCCGGATCCGGCCACCGTCGGCGGCGGCGGATCGGACGGCTTCTGCGACGTCGGTCGGCGAGCCGGGGCGCAGGATCGCGCTGGCGCTGCCACGCTGGTTCCCGGCCCAGTTGGACCATCCAGCCCCGAGCGGTGCGGTGCGGACCATGCGCGCTCCTCATTCATGAATATGAACTGACTTCATATCAGGAACGTTCTAGCTGGTAAATACCGCAATTGCGATCCGCTCGTTGTACCGGTAGTCACGGACTCGTGACGTGGAGATATGTTCATCCGTCGAAGGGGGGTGGCGCAGAGTGTCCACACCAGCCGCCACGACCGGGCCGCTGCGCCGCGTACCGGTGCAAGGTCGAAGTGTCGCGCGGGTACAGCGCATGTTGGATGCCTGCGCCGAACTCGTCGACGAGGTGGGGTACGAGGGGCTGACCACCACCCTGCTCGCCGAGCGGGCCGAGGTGGCGATCGGGTCGGTCTACCAGTTCTTTCCGGACAAGCGAGCCATCGTGCAGGCGTTGACCCTGCGGACCATGGAGTCCTACCTCCAGCGCCTCGACGAGCGGTTCGCCTCCGACGAGATGACCCACTGGTGGGACGGCGTCGACGCGGGCATCGACGAGTACATCACGATGCACCGCACCGTCCCCGGGTTCCGGACCCTGCACTTCGGCGACGTGGTCGACCTGCACCTGCTCGACGAGCAGCGGGACAACAACGGCGTGATCGCCGACCAGTTGGCCCGGGTGCTCACCGAGCGTTTCGGGCTCACCGACGTGCCCAAGCTGCGCTTCGTGCTGGAGATCGCCGTCGAGGCGGCGGACGCGCTGATCAAGCTCGCGTTCCGTCGAAAGTCCGACGGTGACGAGCGGGTGCTGCTGGAGGCGAAGGCGTTGATCCGGGAGTACCTGCACCGCCAGGTCGACGGCCCGGACAACGGCCGGTCCGCAGTCGGCAAGCAGGCCGAGGCGCCCCAACCCGCCTGAGTCGGCGTGGGGCGCCGGCCCCGGCCGGCGGTGGGGGCGGTTGTCCGGTCTCAGAGGAAGGCCCGCCCCTCACCCCGGTAGGTGGGGACGGTAGCCACGACCGTGTCGCCCTCGATCAGGTGCAGCTCGTTGACCCGTTCACACAGCTCACCCGCCTTGGCGTGCCGGAACCACACCCGGTCGCCGACGCGCAGCCCGGCCGCCGCCGCTCCGGACAGCGGAGTCTGCACCTCGCCGGCGCCCTCGGTGCCGACCAGCTTCAGCCCCGCCGGTAGCCACGGCCGGGGCAGTCGACTGTCGGCGGCCGGTCCGGAGGCGATCCAGCCACCGCCGAGCACCGTCGCCAACTCCGGCGTCGGTCGGCGGACCACCGCGCAGGCGAAGAACGCCGCCGGGGTGGGCCGCCAGGCGCGGTACGCGTCGAACAGCGTCGGCCCGTACAGGCCCGATCCCGCGGTGATCTCGGTTACCGCGGGATCGGCGCTGGTCGCGGCCATGCTGCCGGTGCCGCCGCCGTTGACGAACTCCAGGTCGGCGTGCTCGCGTACCGCCGCGACCGCCGCACCACGGCGGGCCAGCAACTCCCGGTACGACCCGCGCTGGGCCAGCCTGATCGCGCCCGCCAGCAGCGTTCTGCCCGGCGGCGCGTCGCCCAGGCCGGCGATCTGCGCCTCGTACGACATCAGCCCGACCAGCCGGAAGCCGGGCCGACGGGCGACGGCGGCGGCGAGCGCGCCGGCTGCCCGGGCGCTGTGCACCGGTGAGCGGCGGACGCCGACGTGCACCCCGCGCAGCGGTCGCCAGGAGGCGTCCAGATCGAGGCAGAGCCGTAGCTCGGCGCGCTGCCCCGGGGACTTGATGGCGTCGATGAGGTCGAGTTGGCCGGCGCTGTCGATCATCAGGGTGATCGCGGCGGCGAGTGTCTGGTCGGCGCCCAGCTCGGCGAGGGCGGCCCGGTCGGCGCTCGGGTACGCGACCAGCACGTCGTCGCTGACGCCGACGCGGACCAACCAGATCGCCTCGGGCAGTGTGAAGGCCATCACGCCCTGCCAGCCGGGTCGGGCGAGGGCTCGACTGATCAATTCCCGGCTGCGGACCGACTTGCTGGCAATCCGGACCGGCTTTCCCGCGGCGCGGTCGGCCAGGGCGGCCGAATTGGCGTCGAAGGCGGTGAGGTCGACCACCGCGTACGGGGGGTCGAGGTGGGCAGTCGCCCGATCCAGGCGCTCGCGAAGTTTGTCGCTTTCGATGGCCATGTGTGCACGCTAACTGTCTGACGGAGAATGCGAAATACCCTCGCGTACGTCCGGGCTGCGGTCGGTACCTCCGGCGGCCTAGGCTCAGCGAGCAGGAGAATGTCGCCCGGGGGGTGGCCCCCACCGGGTCTAGAGTGTTGCACCGGAGGTGCCCAGCGATGGGCCGGCACGTGGAGGTACGGCCATCGAAAGCCAGAACAGCGGCGAGTCGCCCGGCGTGTCGCGCTCGGGTGGCCAGTCGGTCAACGCCGCCACGCAGCCCAACGGCGGTCAGGTTGATCCGTCCGGTTATGCCGCTATCCGGTCCGTGCTGCGCATCCGGCCGTTCCGCCGGCTCTGGATCGTGCTCGGCGCAGCCTCCTTCGGTGACTGGCTCGGCCTGCTGGCCACCGCCCTCTTCGCCGCCTCGCAGGTGCAGGGCAGCACCGCCCAGGGCGCCGCGTTCGGCGGGGTCACCGCGATCCGGCTGCTGCCCGCGCTGGTGCTCGGCCCGGTTGCCGGCGTCTTCGCCGACCGGTTCGACCGGCGCTGGACGATGGTCATCTGCGACCTGCTGCGCTTCGTGCTCTTCGCGTCCATTCCGCTCTACGCCCTCAGTGGGGCTGCGGGCGGCCTGGTGGTCGGCTGGGCGCTGATCGCCACCTTCCTGATCGAGTCGCTCACCCTGCTCTGGATCCCGGCCAAGGAGGCCGCGGTCCCGAACCTGATCCCGCGGGCCCGGCTGGAGGCGGCCAACCAGCTCACCCTGATCACCACCTACGGCCTCACCCCGGTCGCCGCCGCCATCGGCCTCGCCGTGCTCGACCGTGGCGTCCGTGGTGCCGTCGGTGGCGACCTGCCCTCCTGGGCCGAGCCGGCCCAGCTCGCACTCTGGTTCAACGCCTTCTCCCGGCTCGCCACCGCGCTGGTGGTGGCGTTCGGGATCAAGGAGATCAGCGAGGCGCAACGCGGCGAGGCGGAGCGTGCCGAGCAGAGCATGTTCCGGCAGTTCTCCGAGGGCTGGAAGTACATCGGCCAGACCCCGCTCGTTCGCGGCCTGGTGCTGGGCATCTTCGGCGCGTTCGCCGGCGGCGGCATCGTGGTCGGTACCGCCAAGTTCTTCGCCAACTCGCTGGGTGCCGGTGACGCCGCGTTCTCGCTGCTCTTCGGCGCGATCTTCGTCGGCCTGGCGCTCGGCATCGGGCTCGGCCCGATGGTCGTCAAGGAGATGTCCCGGCGTCGCTGGTTCGGCATGAGCATCGTGCTGGCCAGCGCCGCGGTGATGACCCTCGCCTTCGCCATCCACCTGTCCATGGCGATCGTCGGCGCGGTGCTGGTCGGCGCCGGTGCCGGGATGGCCTTCCTGGCCGGCACCACGCTGCTGGGCGGGGAGGTGGCCGACGAGGTGCGCGGCCGGGTCTTCGCGGTGGTGCAGATCGGCACCCGACTGGTGCTGATCCTGGCCATCGGCCTGAGCAGCGTGTTGGTCGGCGTTGGTGGCTCGCGCAAGCTGGAGATCGCCGACCTCGGCATCTCCGTCTCCTCCACCCGACTGCTGCTGCTCGCCGCCGGTGCTGCCGGCATCTTCGCCGGGATCAGCGCGTTCGGCCAGATGGACGACAAGAAGGGCGTCCCGGTCCTCGCCGACCTGTGGGGCTCCATCCGGGGCCGTCCGCTGATGCCCGCCGAGCCGTTCGTCTCCGCCGGTCTCTTCGTGGTCTTCGAGGGCGGCGAGGGCGCGGGGAAGTCCACCCAGCTCACCGCGCTCTCCGAGCGGCTGCGCGGTCACGGCCGAGAGGTGGTGGTCACCCGCGAGCCGGGGGCCACCGGCGTCGGCCGGCGAATCCGGTCGCTGGTGCTGGACACCTCCGGCGACGACGCGCCCTCCCCCCGGGCCGAGGCACTGCTATACGCCGCCGACCGGGCGCACCACGTGGCCACCGTCGTCCGGCCCGCGCTGGTTCGGGGCGGCGTGGTGATCAGTGACCGGTACGTCGACTCGTCCCTGGCGTACCAGGGCGCCGGCCGGACACTGCCCGTCGACGAGGTCTCCTGGCTCTCCTCCTGGGCCACCGGTGGGCTCAAGCCCGACCTGGTGGTGCTGCTGGACGTCGAACCGCGCACCGGTCTGTCCCGGGTGGCCTCGCGCAACACCGGCACCGACCGGCTGGAGGCGGAGTCGGTCGCCTTCCACGAGCGCGTCCGGTACGCGTTCCTCGACCTCGCCGCCGCCGACCCGAAGCGCTACCTGGTGCTCGACGCGTCCCGTCCGGCCGACGAGATCACCGGGCTGGTGGTCCGGCGGGTCGAGGAGATGCTCGGCAAGCCGGGTGGCATCGTGCACCCGCGGCCGGCGCAGGGCCCGGACACCTCGGTGCAACCTGAGTTATCCGACGCGGAGCTGGTGACGATGGAGCACAAGACCTGATGCCGGACGTCTTCGCCGACCTGGTTGGCCAGGACGAGGCGGTGGTCGAGCTGCGGCGCGCCGCCGCGGCGGCCGCCGCCGTCCTGCGTGCTGGCGCCGCCGCGTTGGTCACCGCCGGCCCGGCCGGCGGTGACGGGTCCGCGGCCGACGAGGCTGGGACCGGCGTGGACCCGTCCGCCGGGATGACGCACGCGTGGATCTTCACAGGGCCTCCCGGTTCCGGCCGCTCGGTCGCCGCGCGCGCGTTCGCCGCCGCACTCCAGTGCGTGCACGGCACCGGCTGCGGTGAGTGCCCCGGCTGCCACACCACAATGGGTGCCACAAACGCCGACGTGCGGATGGTGGTTCCGGAAGGGCTCTCCATCGGCGTCGGCGAGATGCGCGCCCTGGTGTTCCGCGCGGCCAGCACCCCGTCCGGCGGGCGTTGGCAGGTGGTGGTCATCGAGGACGCCGACCGGCTCACCGAGGCCGCCGGCAACGCGCTGCTCAAGGCGATCGAGGAACCACCGCCGCGGACGGTCTTCCTGCTCTGCGCCCCGTCCACCCACCCGGACGACATCTCGGTGACCATCCGGTCGCGCTGCCGGGTCGTACCCCTGCGGCAGCCGCCGGCCGCCGCGGTGGCCGAGGTGCTGGTTCGTCGGGACGGCATCGCGCCCGACGTGGCGCAGTGGGCGGCGTCGGCCGCGCAGGGTCACGTGGGTCGGGCCCGCCGACTGGCCCGCGACCCGGAGGCCCGCAAACGACGCGAGGCGGTGCTCGCGGTGCCCCGCCGGTTGACCGGTGTCGGCGCGGCGTTCGACGCGGCGTCCGCACTGATCGAGGCGGCCGAGGCGGAGGCCGAGGCGTCGGTCACCGAGGCCGACACGACCGAGCGGGCGGCACTGGAGACCGCGCTCGGCGCGGGCGGCACCGGCCGGGGCGCGGCCGGCGCCCTGCGAGGCGCTGCCGGGCAGCTCAAGGAGCTGGAGAAGCGGCAGAAGTCCCGGGCCACCCGGGCCCAGCGGGACGCACTGGACCGGGCGCTGGTCGACCTCGCGGGCTTCTACCGGGACGCGCTCACCATGGCGCTGAGCGCACCCGTCGCCCCGGTGCACACCGACACGGCCACGCTGGCCGGTGCCGGCGCGCAGAAGTGGGACGCCGAGGGGGCGCTGCGCCGGTTGGAGGCCGTGCTCGCCTGCCGTGCCGCGATCGAGGCGAACGTCAAGCCGCGGATCGCGGTCGAGGCGATGATGCTCGCTCTCTGGAAGGGCTGACCCGCACTTCCCGGCCGTTGTCCACAGGCATCGACAGGCCCGATTGCGGTGCGGTACGGTCCCTGTGCCGTGGTGACGGTGGCACCACACTGAGTGATGAATCACCCGGGAGGAGTCGGCCGATGCCGCGGGGGGAGATCGACGAGGCCTGGATCGAGGAGGCGGTGCGACGCTACCGCCGGATCGAGTCCCTCCAGGCCGAGTTCGACCAGGCGGTGTCGACCGTCGAAGTGACCGTCCGCTCGCCGGACGGCCTGGTCGAGGTGGTGGTCACCGCCGGTGGACGGATCACCGACGTCCGGTTCCTCGGGCCGCTGCACAGCCGCAGCCCACGCGACGTCGCCGGTTCCGTGCAGGCTGCGGTCACCGCGGCGGCCGACGCCGCCGAATGGGCCCGGGAAAAGCTGCACAACGAGACGTTCGCCGCCTACCGACCGCTCGCGGGGGCCTGAGATGGACACACTGCGCGCGCTCTCCGCCCGACTGGACGAGGCGAGCGCCACGCTCACCGTCGTTTCGCACACCGTCACCGCCAGCGATCCGGCCCAGGCCGCGTTCGGCGCCGACGCACCGGGCCGCCCGGGCGAGATCGGTCGGGCGCTGCACCGGCAGTGGACCACCGCCACCGACGACCGGGCCCGGGAGGCCCGCGCAGCGGCCGGTCGACTGTCCGCCGCCGCGGCTGCCGTGCGGGAGGCCGCCGATCGCTACGCCGAGGTCGACCGGGCGGCCCGCCGCCGGCTCACCGGGGAACCGTGATGGACGCGCTGGACCGGCTCGCCGAGCCCGGCCTCGACCTGCTCCGCCGGGTGGACAGACTGATCGCGGCCGGTGTCCCCGAGGGGCACCGGGTCTGGCCGCTACTGCGCCGCATGCAGGTGCTGCCGGGCGACGCGGTCCGCGGCTTCCTCGACCTGCACCCCGTGCCGCTCGCCAGCGCCGGCCACGCGGTGCGCCGGCTCGTCCGGGGGTACGACGACGTCTCCGCCGCGCTCACCGACCCGGTGCTCTGGTCCGGTCCGGCCGCCACGGCGTACGGGCAACAGCGGGCGGCGCTGCTGCGCCACCTCGACGAGGGGCCGGACAGCCTGGTCGGGCGACTCGAATCCACCGCCTGTTACGCCGACGCCCTCGCCGACTGGGTGGAGGGCAGCCGACTCGCGCTGGCCCGCACGTTAGCCGACGTGCTCCGCTCGGCCGAAGCGGTCGCCGTGGTCGCCGCCACCGCCGCCGGTGCGTCGACCCGCCCCGGGCCGGTCGGGCCCGGTGTGGCCGACGCCGCCGAGATCGCCGCACGGGTGCTGGCGGTGCTCTGCGTCGCGTACGACGGTGCGGAGACGCTGCTGCGTCAGTGGGGGCCGAGCCTGGCCGAGACCGCGTGGCGTCCGCCAACGGACGGGCGTCCCCACTACGACCAGCCCACCCGGGTCGGCTGGTAGCTGAGCCCGGCCCTCCGGCCGTGGTCGCTTCGCCCCGCCGTTCGGTCTTCGGCCGTGGCTGCGTCGCCCCGTCTCTCGGCCTCCGGCCGCGACCGCTCTGCCTCGGACAGGCCACGGCGTCGCTCGCGGGCGCCTGACCTGAAGCCGGCGCTCACGGCGACGCCGTGGTCTTCCCCCTGCACCCCCCGCAGTTCTGCCTCCACTCAACGCCGCCGAGGCACCTCTTGTCTCCTGCCCGGCCCCGGATTCAACCGTCCGGGCGAGCAGCAACGGCACGACGGGACGCCAGGCAATAGGTCGAGTCGACGGTCATGAATGGCAGCGGGGCGTAGCCGGCCGGTGCGCCTTGCGCCGCGACCCGTCGTAGGGTGGGGGGATGGGCATGCTCTGCGCGGTCAGCTTCAACCGGTACGGGCGGCTCTACTACCTCGACCCGGGCGAGTTGCGTCCGCAGGTGGGCGACCGGGTGCTGGTGCCCACCGATGACGGGCCCGAGGTGGCGGAGTGCGTGTGGGCCGCGCAGTGGGTGACCGAGGAGACCGACGGCTTCCCCCGCCTGGTCGGGTTGGCCGGCGACGACGACCTCCGCCGGGATGAGGCGTTGCGTCGCCGCAAGGCCGAGGCCAAGTTCGCCGCGAAACGGCTGATCCGCTCGCACGGCCTGCCGATGAAGGTGGTGGCGGTCGACCATGTGCTCGGTTCCGCCGAGAGCGGCGGTGAGCGCAGCACCGTCTACTTCACCGCCCCGCACCGGGTGGACTTCCGGTCCCTCGTCCGCGACCTGGGCGCGACCCTGCACTGTCGGGTGGAGCTGCGTCAGCTCTCCGCCCGCGACTCCGCGCGGGTGCAGGGCGGCATCGGCTCCTGCGGTCGGGACCTGTGCTGCGCCACGTTCCTCACCGACTTCGAGCCGGTGACCATCCGGATGGCGAAGGACCAGGACCTTCCGCTCAACCCGCTGCGCATCTCCGGCGCGTGCGGGCGGCTGATGTGCTGCCTCAAGTACGAGCACCCGCTGTACCAGCGCTTTCAGGAGACCGCCCCGGCGGTCGGCAGTCGGGTCTCCACCCCCGAGGGTGACGGCCGGGTCGTCGGCCACAGCGTCCCTCGTGACGCGGTGACCGTACGCCTGGACGCCGACGGCTCGCGCTCCATGTGCTCCCGCGCCGACGTCTGCGGCTCCCGCCAAGCCCACAACCAGCAATACACCCCCTAACGCCCCACCCCACCCCCGGACCCCCACCCCCACCCCTCCGTTGATCATGAAGTTATTGCCATCCCGAACGGCGTGGCGGGGCAATAACTTCATGATCAACGGAGGGGTGGGGGTGGGGGTAGGGGTTGGTCAGCGCAGGACTGTGGGGGGTTCGGTCAGGTGGGGGGTCAGGGGGGACTTGGGGGTCAGCCAACTCTGGGTGGGGGACTGGTCGGGGTTCACCTGCCAGTCGCGGGAGACCCGGTCCACCCCCAGCGGGTAGATGCTCAACGTGCCGTCCGGGTCGATGCGCAGTCGCAGGAACGACTTCGAGTCCTCGATGCCCTGGCCGGCGAAGAGTTCGTTGACGTTCACTCCGAACGAGCCCGCCACCAGCAGGTACGCCGCCACCAGTTGGCTTGCGACCAGGCCGATCACCGGGCCGTAGAGCACCGCCGCGGCGACCGCCGGCAGCGGCCACGGCCAGTCGTAGAACGGCAGCGCCAACCAGACCCAGGTGCCGCCCGCCGCCAGGGCCACCTGCGCCACGCCGTGGCCGACGCCGAGGATCCAGTGCCGCGCGTGGCGTTTGCCGCTCGCGCTCGGCGGCTTGGCGAACAGGGCCGCCGCGATCACCGTCACGAGCACCATCACCACCAGCGGGACGCTGAACAGCCGCTGGTCGGTGCTGTCGGCCCAGTTCGCCGTCGCACCGGCCATGGCCAGCATCAACAGGGTGTGCAGAGTGCCGAGCAACGTGGTGAAGCCGGGATTTCGCAACGGCAACCGGGGGAAGATGCCCCAGCCGTAGCGGCGCGACCGCGCGGCGTCCGGATAACGGGCCACCAGGTCGTACGGCTGGGCGGTGCTGGCCTTGCGAGCCAGCGTGTCCCGCGGTGGCACCTCGATGCGCTCCGGCAGCTTGTGCGTGGGGTAGAGGTACGCGCCGCCCCCACCGCAGGTGATCAGCTGCCGGTCGGCCCCCGAGTAGCGGGCGTAGTGGTGCAGGTCGCCGGAGAGCAACAGCCGCACCCGCGCCCCGGTGGGGTCGATGATCGTGCGGATGAAGTAGTCGATCGAGTCGTACGCCGTGGGGTCGTCGGCGGCCTTGACCCAGGTCGGCGCCGGCGCCGCGATGATCACCTTGGACTCCGGCCCGAGCCGGCGGGCCACCTCGTCGAAGTAGGCCAGCTGCGGGTCGTCCAGGTACGAGCCGGACTGGTCGTCCACGCCGAGCAACCACCAGTCGGCCGGCAACTCCACAGCGAAGTACGACCGGGACTGCCCGGTGCCCCAGCCCGCGAAGTTGCGGTCCCGGGAGCGGACGAACAACCGCAGGAACGCGGTGAGGCCGTCGTACCAGTCGTGGTTGCCCGGCACCGCGAAGAGCGTCGGCTTCTCGGCCGGCGCCACCGGAAGGGCAGCCTGGTAGGGGCCCTTGCACCGGTCCTCGTACGCGGCGTAGGCCGCCGACGGGTACACCTGGTCGCCGCCCATCACCAGCGTCTGCGCCCGGGGCAGGCGGTGCCCGTCGACGGTCAGCTCGGGCTGCGCCAGCAGGTACGCCACCGAGTAGGTGGCGTTGAAGCCGTCACCGAGGTCGGCCACGTAGTCGAGCCACAGCCCGCCGTCCGGCCCGACCTGGCGGAAGACGTCGTCGCCGAACGCGTTCTGCAACTCGCGCTTGTCGAGGTACGCCCCGAAGAGCATCGCCAGCAGCGTCCGGATGCCGGTGCTGATCAGTAGGAACGGCGCCAGCCAGGGCACCGGCTTGCGCGGCGTGAAGCCCAACTCCAGCGGGTCGGTGCTGCGCGGCCGATGGGCGGCGCGTTCACCGGCCGGCGCGCGGTCAGGGCGTACGGTCGGCTCGTCCTGGCCTTCGGGGTGGTCGCGTTCGTCGCTCACCCGCCGCAGCGTAGTCTCGGCTCCGATCATTCGCTGTCCGGTAAGCGGCCAGATGGCGGCCGATGTCCGGTTGGTGCTGGCTGGCGCGGCGGGGGTATCCCGTTCGGTCGGTGCCGCCGGGGTGCCGTACACTTGCTGATCGTTGCCGCCTTAGCTCAGTCGGCTAGAGCGACGCACTCGTAATGCGTAGGTCGACGGTTCGATTCCGTCAGGCGGCTCAGGGTGATGCCCTGACCAGCGGATGTGCTGGTCAGGGCATCAATTTCATCGATGAAGATTTGAGTCGCCCCCCGAAAACGCCCCTGGTGTCGGCTGAGTGGAGTCAGATCGGGACGTTGTGCGAGCGTGGGTGGCCGGCGGTGACGATGCACCGCGGACGAGGCGTGAGGTGCGGACGCAGTTACGGGTAGGCCATGGTCACGTCGTCCAGCCGGACCGAAAGTTCCCCCCAGCCGAGACCGGACTGTGGTCCCAGTTTCTCGGATGGGCGACGCCCGGATCGGCGGCGCCTGGTCGCTCGGTAGCGTTGATGTCCGATCACCGATCTGGCGGAGGTTCCTTGTGGGGCGGCTGGTGCTGACGTCTGATGAGGCGGCGGTGTGTGAGGCCGTCGGGGTCAGATCGTTTGTGCAGGCTCGTTCACTGGTGGCGAGCGGCGCTCTGGTCAAGGTGAGCTGGGACCCGCGTTCCGGCCGTGGGCGGGCCGCCGTGCAAGGCGAGAGATCTGGTTGGGTGACGGTGTCGGTCGTCGTCGGCGTCGACGGCGCGCTCAAGAGCGTCAGTGGCGCGTGCACGTGCTCGGCAGCTCCGGTGTGCGCGCATCCGGCTGCCTTGGCGTTGATCGCCTGCACCTCCGAGGCGTCCAAGCCGCAGCCGCCGTCGTCATGGGAGTTGGCGTTGACTGACCTGGTCAGCGCCGACAGCCCGGCCGTCGTGCCAGGTTCCCCGGAGCTGGCGTTGCAGTTCGAGCTCGAAGACGGCGACGGCCGTGGGAGGTGGCGGATCGGGCTCCGGCCAGTAGTGCCGGGCAAGAGGGGCTGGATCCGTAGCGGTGTCTCGTGGGGGACCCTCGGCTTCGGGTACGTCCCTGATTCACCGCACACGCAGCATCATGTGGATCTCTTGGCGGAGTTGCTCGCGCTGGCGGACGACGAGGGGGGCGACCCGTACGGTTACCGCTACTACGGCTCGGGTCAGCGCGTCGTCTACCTGGATGAGTTCCGTGGCCGGCGGGTGTGGGACGTTCTGGCCGAGGCGCGGGAGGCGGGGCTGCCGCTGGTGCAGAGCGGCCGGGCCGCGTCACCGGTTCAGGCATCGGCACGTCCGGTGCGATTTTCGGTGCGGGCCGATCGAGTCGCAGCGGGCCTGCGGCTACGTCCGGCGCTGGTCGACGGCACGGAGACGATCGATCCCGAGAAGCTGATCGTGGTCGGGCAGCCGGCGCACGGCGTCGCCTGGTGGGGTACGACGGGGCCAGGTTCCTCGACTGATCCGGGTACTTTGCGGCTCGCGCCCCTGGCGAGACCGTTGAGCGCGCGGGTCACGGAGGCACTGGCTGCTCCAGCGATCGTCGTTCCGGCCGTCGAAGAGTCCCGTTTCCTGCGGCAATACTATCCGGGGCTCGTCCGTCAGGTCGATGTAGTGCCGGTCGACGAGACGGTGGGTCTGCCTGAGCTCGGGAAGGCGACGCTGACGCTGTCGGTGCGGCCGCTACCGGAACATCGTATGTCGTTGTCCTGGGATTGGGTCACCGTCGTCGGGTTGGAAAACCAGGTGGAGCCGCTGCACGCCGGTGTGCACCACAGTCCCGACCGGGCCGCGATATTGCAACGCGTCACCACTCTGATGGAGGACCCGTCGTACGGGCTGACCGAGCCGTTCCCAGCCGGACGGCGGCTGCTGGAGCACGCCTTCGTCGCTGGTGACGCCATGCTGTGGCTTGTACGGGACGTCCTCCCCCGACTCGTCGGGATGGACGGCGTCGAAGTGGTCGTCAAGCCGCATGACGACGCCCCGGAGTATGTCGAGACGCAGGAAGCCCCGATCGTTTCATTCGCGAGCGCGACCGAGGGCAGTCCCGGCGCGCAGGATTGGTTCGACCTGTCCGTGTGGGTCACCGTGGGTGGTGAGGAAGTCGGCTTCGAAGGGCTGTTCCTCGCGCTTGCCGCCGAGCAGGAGTTCATGATCCTGCCCAGCGGTCGCTATTTCCGGCTTGAGCAGCCCGAGTTCCGGCAGCTGCGCGACCTGATAGCGGAGTCCCGTGAATTGGAGGGTACTCCTCCCGGTGTCGTGCGGGTCGGACGCTTTCAGGCGGGGCTGTGGCAGGAGCTGTCCGAGTTGGGCGAGGTCACCGGTCAGGCCGCGGCCTGGCAGCAGCCCGTGCGCGCGCTCAGCGACGTCAAGACCGGGTCCGCCGACCCGCCACCGACAGGGCTGGACGCCACTCTCCGGCCCTACCAGATGGAGGGCTTCCAATGGCTCGCCACCCTGCACCGGCATAATCTCGGCGGAGTGCTGGCCGACGACATGGGGCTGGGCAAGACGCTGCAGGCACTGGCCCTGATCTGCCACGCAGTCGAACAGGCGTCCGCCGGTGCACCGTTCCTGGTGGTCGCCCCGGCCAGCGTCGTCAGCAACTGGGCGCATGAGGCGGCGCGCTTCGCTCCACACCTCACCGTCACCCCCATCGTCCAGACCGGCGCGCGCCGGACCGGAACGCTGGAACAAGCGGTCACCGGATCGCACATCGTGGTCACGTCCTACACCCTGTTTCGGCTTGAGTACGACGAATACGCCGCGTTGCCGTGGACCGGTCTGATTCTGGACGAGGCGCAGTTCGTCAAGAACCCTCAGTCGCAGACGTACCGATGCGCGAAACAGCTACCAGCCGCCTTCAAGCTCGCGATCACCGGTACGCCGATGGAGAACAACCTGGCTGAGCTCTGGGCCCTGCTCTCCATCACCGCCCCGGGCCTGCTATCTCGGCTCGACCGTTTCACCGACTATTACCGGCGGCCGATCGAGAAGGACAACGACGAGGCGCGGCTTGCGCAACTACGTCGCCGGATCCGTCCCCTCATGCTGCGCCGCCGCAAGGCTGAGGTGGTCACCGAGCTACCGGCAAAGCAGGAGCAGATCATCGAACTGGATCTGAACCCCAAGCATCGCCGGATGTACCAGACCTATCTGCAGCGGGAGCGGCAGAAAGTCCTCGGCCTGCTCGGCGACATGCAAAAGAACCGCTTCGAGATTTTCCGCTCACTGACTCTGCTGCGCCAGGCCAGCCTCGACCTGACCCTGATCGACCCGAAACACCACGCCATCGCGTCGACGAAACTCGATGCGCTCTGCGACCAGGTCACCAATCTCGCCGCCGAGGGGCACCGGGTACTCATCTTCAGCCAGTTCACCCGCTTTTTGACCACCGCTCGGCAACGCCTGGAGGAGGCCGGCGTCGCCTGCTGCTACCTCGACGGCAAGACACGGCGGCGGGCGGAGGTTATCGCCGACTTCAAGAACGGGACGGCGCCGGCTTTCCTGGTCAGCCTCAAGTCGGGCGGCTTCGGGCTGAACCTGACCGAGGCCGACTACTGCATCCTGCTCGACCCGTGGTGGAACCCGGCGACCGAAGCCCAAGCGGTCGACCGTGTTCACCGCATCGGTCAGACCCGCAAGGTCATGGTGTACCGCCTGGTTGCCAAGGACACCATCGAAGAGAAGGTCATGGCGCTACAAGCCAGGAAGGCCGAGCTGTTCAGCAGCGTCCTCGACGGCGGAGAGTTCTCCTCCGCCGAACTGACCGCCGCTGACATCCGCAGTCTGCTCGACTGACTTTCGACGAGGTCGACCATACGCCGGGAATTGGTATCCAAGCATCACCAACGGCACGATGTTCTGCGTGCCCACAACTGTCTCTTCTCGCCCGTCTCCGCATGTCGTTGAGGCGGTGCTGGAGCGGCTGACGTACGTCAACGAGGAGACCGGGTACACCGCGCCCGAGTGGCGACCGGGCGTGGTTCGGATCTGCTGACCGTGGTCGGCGCGCTGCTGGGAGCGCAGCCCGGTGAGAGCCTGCGATTGGGTCTGCTGCACCGATAGGTGACAGTTTCAGTCACGCGGCCTGACTGGCCGGTGGGGTCATGATGGTCTCGTACTCGATAGGGGTCAACCGGGA